>JAHBWE010000019.1 GCA_019637155.1 Labilithrix sp.
GCGGCCGACGCGGCGAAGGCGGCGGCGGAGGCGGCCGACGCGCGCGCGGCGGTGACGAAGGCGGGCGTCCGCGACGAGGTGCGTCGCGAGGCGATCGCGGCGGTGGCGGCGGCGCGGGCGGACCTCGAGGAGGCGCGGGCGCGCCTCGCGCAGACGGAGCTCCGCGCGCCGGCGACGGGCACGATCGTGCGTCGCCTCGTCGAGCCGGGCGAGCAGGTGACGACGATGCCGCCGACGGTGGCGCTGAAGATCGCGGACCTCGACAAGGTCCGCCTCCGCGCGGAGATCGACGAGTCGGACGTCGCGCGCGTCGCGCCCGGCGCGAAGGCGTACGCGACCGCGGAGGCGCTCGGCGAGAAGCGCCTCGCGGGCAAGGTCGTGCGCGTCGAGCGCGAGCTCGGACGCAAGAACATCCGCACCGACGACCCACGCGCCCGCGTCGACACGCGCGTGCTCGAGGCGATCGTCGTCCTCGACGACCCGACGCCGCTCCCGCTCGGCCTCCGCGTCGACGTGCACGTCGCGCGTTAGCTGGTACGCTCGCGGCGGCATGGCTCGGTATGCGCTCTTGCTTCGCGGCGTGAACGTCGGCACCAAGAACACGCTGCCGATGGCGGAGCTCCGCAAGATGCTGGCGGCGATCGGCTGCACGGACGTGAGCACGTACCTGCAGAGCGGCAACGCCGTCTTCGAGACGAAGCTGCGGCCCACCCCGCTCGCGAAGGCGCTCGCGCCTGCGCTCGATCGCTACATGGGCCGCCCGATCGCGACGACGCTGCGGACGGAGGCGGAGCTCGCGGCGATCGTGGCGGGCAACCCGTTCGCGGACGTCATGACCGAGCCGAAGTACCTCTGCGTCACGTTCCTCGAGGAGCCGCCGGCGAAGGAGGCGCTCGCGCCGCTGCGCTCGCAGGACTTCGCGCCGGAGCGCTTCCACGTCGCGGGGAGGGAGATCTACACGTGGTACCCGAACGGGCAGGCGCGGAGCGCGCTCGCGGTCGCGCTCGCGAAGGTCCCCGCACGCGGCGCGGTCACGACGCGAAACTGGAACACGGTGACGAAGCTGCTCTCTCTTGTTCGAGAGGGGCCAGCCCCTCTCGAGCTCTCCCCGCCGGGGCCTCTCCGCGCGCGGGGCGCGCGTCGCCGCCCCGGGCCCCCGAGAGGGTAGGCCCGGGCGTTCGATCAGCGCGGGGTGACGGTGACTACGTCGCCGGTGCGTTCGGTGTGGAGGCCCTTGGCTTGGGCGATCGTCGCGAGGGCCTGGTCCCATGGCACGCGGCGGAGTTGGAGGGACACGCGGCCGGTCACCTCCGCGGGGACGACGAGGCTGACGTGGCCGACGTCGGCGAGGAGGCGGAGCACGTCGTGGATGTCGGCGTCCTTCACGTCGAGATCGATGGGGCGACCCGTTCCGTGCGCGATCGGCGGTGGCGTTTCGCCGATGCGTTTCGTCGCGAAGCGATCGGTGAGCGACGGCGCGGCGGGTCGGGAGATCTCGAGGTCGAGCTCGGGCGCGGGCGTCTGCGTGCGCGGCGTCGTGGGCGGTGGCGCATCGTTCGCGCACGCGGTCGCGGCGAGCGCGCAGGCGAGGGCCCATCCTACGTGCCTCACGGGTCGAACGTCGCGGCGTAGGCTGCTTCGTCGAAGCCGACGAGGACGGTCTTCGACGTCACGAGGACGGGGCGCTTCACGAGCTTGCCGTCTTTGGAGAGCCATAGGGCGAGGTCGGCGTCCGACGCGGCGTCGATCTTCTCCTTCCCGAGGGCGCGGTAGCTCTGGCCGCTGGTGTTCAGCCACTTCCGGACCGGGCGTCCGCTCTTCGGGATCCACTCGGCGAGCTCGGCCTTCGTCGGCGGCTGGTCCACGATCGGGCGGACCTCGGCGTCGACGCCGTGCTCCGAGAGCCACTTGAGCGCGCGCTTGCAGGTGGAGCATCCGGAGTAGGAGAGGACGAGGGGCTTCTGGCGGGCCATCGGTCTCATCATACGTGCGGGCGCTCCTCAGCGGTGGGTGCGTCGCCAACGGAGGAGGTTGTCGTCCCAGTACGTCCGCGCGATCTTGCGGCGGTCGCACGGCGTATTGTTCTCGTCGAAGAGCGTCTCGACCTCGTGCGCCAGCGGCTCGCCGGTCACGGCGTCGAGCACGAGCGGCAGCGCGGGGGCGTCGTCGAGCGGCTGCACGTCGAGGACGAGGACACGTCGCTCGGGGCCGCCCGGCGCGGGGGCGAGCGTGAGCGTGGGCGCGACGTCGACGCACGCGACGAGGCGATGCTCGGCGCGCTCGCGCTGCGGAGGCATGACGAGCCGAACCGTCACGTCCGCGGCCTTCACGCGCGTCTCGTCTTCGAAGGGTCCCTCCGCGCGCTCGGGAGCGGCGGCGGAGATCGCGTCGATCGGGCAGTCCCAGCATCGCGCCGGGAGCACGCCGAACCGCACGCGGTAGCGCCGTCCTTCGAGCGCGCGCGCGATGTCGCCGCGCGCGATCTGGGGGAAGGAGCCCGGCAGCTCTTCCGCGCGGGCCGCCGGATACCCCGCCGGCGCCGCTCGCCGCGGAAACGCGACCGGCTTCGCCCCGCACGCGGACATCGCCGCGCACACGAGCAACCCCCCGACGATGCTCCGCACCATGCACCTCGACTACCACGCCCCCCGCCGGCTATGACCCCTCGGATGCACGCGAAGCTGTGTGCTGCGTTCGAGCGGGATGGGTTCCTCGTCGTGCCGGGGTTCGTCGATGCAGCGACGTGCGCGGCGCTCCGCGGGCGGGCGGGGGAGTTGGTCGCGGGCTTCGAGCCGAGGACGGTCTCGGTCTTCAGCACGAACGAGCAGACGCGTACGAGCGACGACTACTTCCTCGAGTCCGGGGGTGAGGTCCGCTTCTTCTTCGAGGAGGAGGCGTTCGCGGCGGACGGGTCGCTGCGGCGAGCGAAGGAAGAGAGCATCAACAAGATCGGGCACGCGCTCCACGCCCGCGAGCCGGCGTTCGCGGCGTTCTCGCAGGGTGAGCGCCTCGTCGCGATCGCGCGCGCGCTCGGGCTCGCCCGGCCGGCGCTCGTGCAGTCGATGTACATCTTCAAGAACGCGTTCATCGGCGGCGACGTGAGCTGCCATCAGGACGCCTCCTTCCTCCAGACCGATCCGCCGAGCGTGGTCGGCCTCTGGTTCGCGCTCGAGGACGCGACGATCGAGAACGGCTGCATGTGGGCGCTGCCCGGCGGACACCGCGGTCCCCTCCGCAAGCGGTTCGCGCGCGCGCGGGCCGGCGGCACGGTGATGCACACGCTCGACGCGACGCCGCTCCCCGCGGTCGCGACCGCCGCGCCGTGGGTGCCGCTCGAAGCGAAGGCCGGCACGATGATCCTGCTCCACGGCCTCCTCCCCCACTTCAGCTGCGCGAACCGCTCCGCGCGCTCCCGCCACGCGTACGCGCTGCACTTCGTCGACGACACCTGCGCGTGGGTCGCGGACAACTGGCTCCGCCGCGCCTAGCGGTCAGAGGTCCAGGTCGAAGTCGTCGGCGGCGAAGTCGCCTTCCTCGATACCGGCGTATTCATCGAAAAACGCGCTGGAGAAGCCGGACGCGACCGTGCTGCCGAGGAAGGCCATCGCGAAGCTGCCGAGGAGCGGGTCGTCGAGGCCGCCGGCCCCGCGGAGCGCGCGTTCCATGAAGCCCGGTTGGCGCATCTCCGCACGCGTCGCGAGGCGCCCCAGCGCTTGCGCGTCGTCGGCCGACGTCGCGCGCGCGACGGCGCGTTCCCCCGGCGGCGCCGCGTTCGCGAGCTCGGCCAGGAGCCGCCGCCGCTGCGCGTGCGTGAGCTGGGCGATCGCGTCCGCGTGCGCCTCCTCGATCGCCGCGGGCGGCGCGGTGCGGAGCGTGGTGCGGTAGCGCTCGAGCGCTCCGTTGGCGTGATCGACGAGGCCCATGCGCGCGAGCGATGCAACGCCCGCGCCCGTCACCACGCGACGTCGGTGAAGGGCTTGGCGGGGCGGGCGAAGAGGTAGCCCTGGAAGAGGTCGCAGCCGGTCTCGACGAGGAAGTCGCGCTCGGCCGGCGTCTCGACGCCCTCGAGGACCAGCTTCTTGTCGAGGTCGCGCGCGAGCGCCTGGAGCGAGGCGATGAGCTTCTGCTTGATCGGCTGGCTGTCGACGTCGCGCACGAGCGACATGTCGACCTTCACGACCTCGGGATCGAGCTGCGCGAGGCTCGTCAGCCCCGAGTAGCCCGCGCCCAGATCGTCGACCGCGAGGCGGAAGCCCAGCTTGCGAAGACGTTCGAGCCGCGCGCGCAGGCCGCCGACCTCGTCGAGCGGCGAGCGCTCCGTCAGCTCGAGGACGACCCGCTCCGCGTGACGCGAGAGCGGCTCGCCGTCCTCGTAGAGCGCGTCGTCGGCGAGGTCGCGGACGTGGAGGTTCACGAAGCAGGTGACGCTCGGCGCGGTGTCGAGCGTCGCGGCCACGAGCTGCCGCACGCGCTGGCCCACCTGCGCGTGACGGCCCACGCGCAGCGCCGCCTCGAGCACCGCGCCGGGATGGGGCAGCGCCGGCTCGCTCGTCCGCATCAGCGCCTCGTACGCGAAGACCTCGCGCGCGCGATAAGACACGATCGGCTGGAACGCCATCCACATGCTCTTCAGCGCGCGGGTGAGGCTCGCGTCGATCGCGGCGCGATCGCCGACGTCGGCGCCGCGATCGCCGAGGTGCGCGGTGCGCCGCAAGACCGCCCACTCGTGGAGGCGCGCCGCGCGGCGCACGGCGCCGACCAGGATCTCCGCCGGCACCGGCTTCGTGAGGTAGCGGAACGCGCCGTACTGCACCGCCGCCGCGGCGGTCGTCACGTCCGGCGAGCCGGTGACGAGGAGGACCGGCAGATCGAGGTCCACGTCGCGGACCGCGCGCAGGAACGAGACGCCGTCCATCTCCGGCATCGCGATGTCGCTCACCACCGCGCCGTACGAAGCGCGGGAGAGCATCTCGAGCGCGGCGCGCCCGTTCTCCGCCGTGTCGACGGTCAAGCCGGCGCGCGTGAGGATGCGTTGGTGCGCGCGGAGCATCTCGGCGTCGTCGTCGACCACGAGGATTCGGCTCGTCGTTTCAGTCGGCATCGTTCCCTCCTCCGAGCGAAGGTGAAGACGGGAGCTCCACGACGAAGGCGCTCCCTCGCGGCGGGTTCTCCTCGACCCAGATCCGTCCGCCGTGCGCCTCCGTCGCGAGGCGGCAGAAGACGAGGCCGAGGCCGCGGCTCGCGCGATCAGGGGCCCGCCCGTCCACCTGGGCGTACTTCTCGAAGATGCGCGCGCGCTGATCGGCCGGGATGCCGGGACCGTCGTCGCGGACGCGGAAGCGGAGCGCGGCGGGGGTCACCTCGACGTCGAGCCCGATCGCGCTGCCCGGCGGCGAGTACTTCATCGAGTTGTCGAGGAGGTTCTGCAGCGTCCGCGAGAGCAGCGCGGCGTCGGCGCGGATCGCGCGCGGCGCCGCCTCGCGCCCGAGCTCGAGCCGCTGCTGCCTCGTCGCGAGGCGGCGCCGGCTGTAGCGATCGAGCTCCTCAAAGAGCCGATGCAGGTCGACCTCCTCGATCGCCGGCGCGAGCGCGCCGTCCTCCGCGCGCCCGACGTCGAGCAGGTTGAGCACCATCTGATGGATCGCCTCCGCCGCCGAGATCACGTCCTCGAGCGCGCCCGTCGCCTCTTCGTCGGTCGGGTTCTCGAGCACGAACTGGCTGTTCGCGAGGACGCTCGAGAGCGGGTTCTTCAGGTCGTGGACGAGGAGCGCGGAGAGCAGGTCCTTGTGCCGCTGCACGCGCACGAGCTGGTCGCGCTCCTTCCGCAGCTCTGCCTGCAAGCGCGTGATGCGGATGAGCGAACGGACGCGGAGGAGGAGCTCCGTCCGATCGATCGGCTTGCGCAGGAAGTCGTCGCCGCCCGCGTCGATCGCGCGGTCGTGCATCGACGCGTCGTGCGACGCGGTGAGGAAGAGGATCGGCACGTCCGCCCCGCCCTCGAGCCGGCGCAGCCGCTTGCACGTCTCGAAGCCGTCGATCCCCGGCATCATGATGTCGAGGAGGACGAGAGCGACGCCGCCGCGCCCGAACTGCGCGAGCGCCTCCTCGCCGCTCTCGGCGAGCGCGACCTCGTAGCCCGCCGCCTCGAGCTGCGCTTCGGCGAGGACGCGGTTCTGCAGCGTGTCGTCGACGACGAGGATGCGGGCGCTCACACTTCGCTCCTTTCGATGCGCAAGAAGCCCTCGATCGTGGCGCAGAACGAGCGCGTGTCGATCGGCTTGCTGACGTAGCCGTCGAACCCCGCCGCGAGGAACCGCTCGCGGTCGCCCGTCATCGCCTGCGCCGTGACCGCGACGACGGGGAGCGCGCGGAGGGCCGGGCTCGCGCGGATGAAGTCGAGCACCGCGGGGCCGCCGCCGCCGGGGATCTGGATGTCGAGGAGGACGATGTCGGGCGCCCCGCGCGTGAGCGCGCCGCGCGCCTCCTCGACGTCGCACGCCTCCGCGACCTCGTGACCGCGATGCTCGAGGAGCTCGCGGACGAGCATCCGGTTCATCGGGTGGTCCTCGACGACGAGCACGCGGCTCATTCCCGCTTGCCCGCCGTCTTCAACACGTCGTGGAGCTCGTCGCGCGAGACCGGCTTCGTGAGGTGCGCGATCGCGCCGAGGGCGAGGCTCCGGGGGCGATCGTCGATGACCGAGATCACGATCGCGGGGATGTCGGCGGTGGAGGGGTCGTGCCGCAGGCACTCGAGGATCGCCCAGCCGTCGATGTTCGGCATCATGATGTCGAGCGTGACGACGGCGGGCCGCTCGACCGCGGCGATGCGGAGCGCCTCCTCCGCGGTCTGCGCGAACAGCGGCTGGAAGCCGGCGCCGCGCACGTGCTGAGCGATCAGCGCGCTCGCCTGCGGATCGTCGTCGACGATGAGCACGTTGGGGACCGTCTTCGGCGCGAGCGACGGCCGCTCGTTCGTGTGCGCCGGCCGCCGCACGTCGGGGAGCGTGATCGTGAAGGTCGTCCCGACGCCGGCCTCGCTCCGCACCGCGATCGTGCCGCCGTGCAGCTCGACGAGCCGCTTCGTGAGCGCGAGGCCGAGCCCGGTCCCCTCCGCCTTCTTGCCGGCCGCGCCCGAGCTCTCCACCCGCTCGAACTCCTGGAACAGACGATGGAGGTCCTTCGCCGCGACGCCGATGCCGGTGTCGGCGACGTCGATCTCGATCCGGCGCCCGACCGTGCGCGCGGCGACGCGCACGACGCCGCCGGGCTTCGTGAACTTGATCCCGTTCGAGACGAGGTTGAAGAGGATCTGCTTCAGGCGGAGCGGGTCGACGTAGAGCGCGGACAGCGCGGGCGGGACCTCGACCTCGAAGCGCAGGTCGGCCTGACGGAGGAGCGGGGCGACCATCTCGCCGACCCCCGCGACGACGTCGGCGAGCGACGTCCACTCGCGGGTGAGGGTCAGCTTTCCGGCCTCGACCTTCGAGAGATCGAGGATGTCGTTCACGAGGCGGAGGAGGTGGCGCCCGGCCTGGAGCACGTTGTCGACGTACGACGTCTGCTTCGGCGAAAGCGGGCCCGCGAGCCCGGTCTCCATCAGCTCGGAGAAGCCGATGATCGCGTTGAGCGGGGTCCGGAGCTCGTGGCTCATGTTGGCGAGGAAGCTGCTCTTCGTTTTGTTCGCGAGCTCGGCGTGGAGGCGCGCGCGCCGCTCCTCGTCCATCGCGCGTCGCTGGCTGATGTCGCGCGTCGTCGCGACGAGCCCGCCGATGGTGGGATCGTGGAGGAAGTCACGCACCGTGACCTCGACGTAGCGGAGCGATCCGTCCTTGTGCTGGAGGCGGGCCTCGAAGGTGACCTGCGCGACCTCGGCGCGTGCGCGCGCGAGCGTCGCGACGACGTCGGGGCGGTCCTCGTCGCAGACCGTCTCCGTGAGCGGACGGCCGACGAGCTCGTGCGGCGCGTACCCGACGATCGCCGCGATCGGCGCCGACACGTAGCGGATGACCCCCGCCGCGTCGACGATCGAGATCGCGTCCGACGAGTGCGCGAGGAGGACGCGGTTCCGCTCCTCGATCCGCTGGAGCTCCGCCTGCGCGCGCTTCTGGACGCGGCGCGCCTCCGTGCTCCGGAGCTCGCGCTCGACCGCGGGTCCGAGCCGGGTGAGGCGCCCCTTCACGATGTAGTCGTGCGCGCCTCGCTTCATCATCTCGACCGCGGTGTCCTCCCCCACCGTGCCCGAGACGACGATGAACGGCACGTCGAGCGCGTGGCGGCGGAGGACCTCGTACGCGCGCGGCGCGCTGAACTCCGGCATCGCGTAGTCGCTCAATACGACGTCCCACTCCTCGTTCGTGAGCGCCGCGTCGAGGTCGGCCTCGGTCTCGACCCGCGCGGAGTGGGCGATCCGGAAGCCGGCCTGCTCGAGCGCGCGTCGATTGAAGTACTCGTCGTCCTCGCTGTCCTCGACGAAGAGGACGCGGAGCTCCTTCGCGGCGACCGGGTTCGACGACTCGCTCACGACCGCCTCACCGTCCCCGCGACGAGCGGCTCGGTCTTCGCCAGCGCGGGCGGGCTCTGGAGCGCCCTGAGCGCGCGCTCGCTCAGCCCCTTGTCCGCGTTCGCGCACGCGATCGCGAACGACGAGGTCAGCTCCTGCGCGCTCCGGAACCGGAGCGCGGCGTCCTTCGCGAACGCGAGCGCGAACCACGCGTCGACCGCGCCGTCGAGGGTGGGGTCGAGCGCCGACGGCGGCGGATGCGGGACGTTGCACACGCGATGGATGAGCGCCGCCAGCGTGTCGGCCTCGAAGGCGCATCGCCCGGTCAGCGCGGTGAACGCGGTGGCGGAGAGCGCCCAGAGGTCGAGCGCCACGTTCGGCGGAGCGGTCCCCGTGATGTGCTCGGGGGACATGTAGCTCGGGGTCCCCGAGATCGTCCCCGGCGCGGCGGCGTCCGGCTTCACGTGCTTCGCGAGCCCGAAGTCGACGAGCTTCGCGAGCCCGTGCGGCCAGTCGGCGTGGTCGACGAGGACGATGTTCTCCGGCTTCACGTCGCCGTGGACGATGTCCTGCTGATGCGCCTCCGCGAGGGCGCGACCGATCTGGTCGACGATGCTCGTGACCGCGACCGGCGGGAGCGGTCCGCAGCGAATGACGCGGTCCGCGAGCATCTCGCCGGAGAGGTACTCCATCACGAGATAAGGCATCCCCGCGCCGGTGACGCCGTGGTCGTAGACGTGGAGCGAGTGCGGGCTCCGGAGCTTCGCCGCCGCGCGCGCCTCGCGCTCGAAGCTCGCGTAGTCGGCGTTCGCCGCGAAGATGGGCTTCATGAACTTGATCGCGACGGGGATCTCGAGCGCGATATGGGTCGCGCGCCACACGTCGGCCATCCCGCCCTCCCCGACCTGGCGCTCGAGCCGGTACTTGCCGGCGAGCACGACGCCGCTGAGCGGCCCCGGCGGGAGCGCGGCCGGCGGCGCGGTGCGCTGGTCGCGCGCGGCGACGGCGCGCGCGAGACGGAGCTGCAGCTCACGCGCGTTGAACGGCTTCGTCAGGTAGTCGTCGACGCCGGCCTCGAGCGCCTCGACGAGATCGGTCTTCTTCATCCGCCCCGTGAGCATGACGACGTAGACGGAGTGGCCGTGCTCCGCGGTCCTGAGCAGGCGCACGATCTCGACGCCCTTCAAGCCGGGCATGTCCCAATCGACGATGAGGATCGGCGGCGCGTCCGCGCGCTTCAAGATCCGCCACGCGCCGTCGCCGTCCTCGGCGGTCGTGACCTCGTAGCCCCACTTGCGGAGCGATCGCGACAAGAGGTCGCGAATGTAGTGCTCGTCGTCCACGACAAGGACACGCATTCAACCCATGCTATTTTGAGTGGGATAGTCCGCTAGTGAGAAATGGAGCAAAACCGTCGATGCCGCGATGGGCCGCTGTGGCACGGCGCCGCCATTCAACTACACCGTCGCGCGTCGCTGAGGGCGGGCGCGAAAGCTCGCGAATTCAACAATTTCACGACGATGCAGTTCTACATCCCGAACCTGCTCCGGAGGAGCTAGTCGGCGTCGTCGGCGTCGGTGGTGGTGTCGGCGTCGGCGGGCGCGTCGGTCCCGGCGTCGAACGAGTAGCCGTCGGGACCGTTGACGGGCGGACCGCCGTATGCGTCGCGGCAGCAGCTCGGGTCGATCGTGTCGGCGGGCTCGTCGGAGCACGCGGCGAGCGACGCGATCCCCGCCGCGCCGGAGGTCCCGAGCGCGAAGACGGCGGCGCGCGAGAGCCGCGCGGTGAGGCGGCGCGGCGGCGGCGTCGCGCGGAGCTCGGCCGAGAGCGCGGCGCTGCAGAACGGGCAGCTCGATTCGTTCACGCGGACGTGCCGCGAGCACGCAGAACACATGACCAGATGCGCCTTTGCCACGTTACGTCTCCTCCTCCGGGATCGGCTCCGAGACGATCTCGAACACTCCGTGATCGAACGGCTGACCGGGCGCCGCCTCCCGGCGCACGATCCGTTCGCGTCGTCCCTGCCGCTGCATCTCGAGCGCGCGATGATGGCAATACGGGTTGTTCCCGGCGCGGCCGAACGCGACGAAGCTGGTCCAGGTGCAGCCCGCGAGACACTCGTCGGCGTAGTAGCAATCGCGACAGAACCCCCAGAGCGCCGTCTCCACCGTGCGGTCGCGGGTGTAGCGGAGCGGCGCCGCTCGTTCCCAGATGTCGACGAGCCGCGCGTCGCGGACGTTGCCGCCGGTCCAGGCCTCCGACGGCAGCGAGGGGCATCCCTTGATCGCGCCGTTCGCCTCGACGCCGAGGCTGCCGCGCCCGGCGCTGCACGATCCGCCGTGGCTGGCGAGGCGGTGGCCGCGGAGCGCCGACTCGTACGGTCCGAAGTAGCCGATGTTGTTCGCCGGCCACATGCGAACACCGAGCTCGCCGCAGCGCGATTTCAGCGAAGCGAGGAGAGGGAACAGCTCGAGGAGGTCATAGGGCTGAAGCAACATCTCCGGCGCGTCGGCCGCGCGTCCCATCGGGACCGTAATCTGGATTTGCCACGAATGGACGCCGAGCTCGGCGACGGTCTCGAGGATGCCGGGGAGCGCGCTCATCGAGAGCCGGTTGATCTGGGTATTGCACGCGACTCGCAAGTTGCGCTCACGCAGGGCGCGCATCGCCGCGATCGCGGCGCGGTAGGAGCCGGCGACGCCGCGCAGGCGATCGTGGATCGGCTCGTCGCCGTCGAGGGAGATGCTCGCGCCTTGGAGACCGGCGGCGGCGGCGCGCTCGATGATCGCGGGGGTCAAGCCGCGACCGCCGGACGTCATCGTGACGTCGACGCCGTGTCCGCGCAGGCGGCGGACGACGTCGAAGAAGTCGTCGCGGAGGTACGCCTCGCCGCCGATGAGGGTGACCTCCGCGACGCCGAGCTCGGCGATCTGGTCGGCGAGGTCGAGCGCCTCCGCGGTGGTGAGCTCGTCGGGCCGCGCCCGCCCCGCGCGCGACCCGCAGTGCCGGCACGCGAGGTCGCACGCGAGCGTGAGCTCCCACACCGCGTAGACGGGACGAACCGCGTCGGCGCGCCGAGCCTCCGCGGCGAGCGGCAACGATCGCCTCCCCGGTTTCGCCCGCGGCGCGATCGCGAGCCCGCGCCGCCCCGCCGCCTCACCCAGCGAGCTGCCGCCCATCCCACGACGATATCCTCTCCACCGCCCGCCCACGACGGCAGAACGCCGAGGTCGGGGTGGCTTGACCGGCCGCGGCGCGTGCGGCAATCATTGAAAATGACTTTCAATATCACCGCTGCGTGGCGGCGTTGGCGGTCGCCTGGGGTGGCGATGCGGTTCGTGCGGCGGGTGCACATGTACCTCGGGCTCGTGCTGTTTCCGTGGGTCTTGTTCTTTGGCGTCACCGGGCTCTCGTTCAATCATCCGCGCCTCCGCGGCGTGACGGAGCGGGTGGCGCCGGCGCGGCAGGAGGCGTGGAGCGCGGCCGACATCGCGACGCGTATCGTCGGGGAGCTCGGGAAGACGGGGGACTCGTTCACGCTCGATCCGGGCGTCGTCCCGCGCTTCTCCGGGACGCCGACGCTGACCGCGAGCGCGGCGGACGGCGGCGAGCACGTCGTCGTCGTGCGACTCGACGACGGCCTCGTCGTCGTCGACACGCGGCCGCCGAAGCAGAAACGCACGCGTCCCTCCTTCGCCGGCACGAAGCTGCCGCTCGCGGATCGCAGCATGACCGCCCTCGAGTCCAACATGACCGGGCTCCTCCCCTCGCTCGGGCTCGAAGGGACCGGACCCCTCCGCGCGCACCCGAAGTCGCGGCCCGAGGTGCGCTTCGGCGTCCGCGATCGCGACGGCGTGCTTTGGAACGCGGCCTACGACCTCTCGAGCGGCGCCGTCGACGCTCAGCGCGCCGACGCCCCCGGCGCGCGCACGATGGAAGTGCTCGCCGACCTCCACACCACGCACCGCTACCCCGTCCACGGCGGCGCGCGGACCTACTGGATCCTGTTCGCCGACGTGACCGCCTGCACGCTCGTCTTCTGGGCGCTCTCCGGCATCGCGATGTGGCTGCAGATGAAGGGCCGCCGCGCCGCCGGCGTCGTCGCGTTGAGCAGCGGCCTCCTCGTCGCCGCGCTCGTGATGACGTCGACCGCGCGCGACAACGGGTGGCTCATCGATCGGTGACGGCTACGTCGTCGCGCGCGGGCCGGCGAGCTCGCGGGGAAAGGCCTCGTCGACGCGAACGAAGCCGTCGTGGACGAACCGCCCGATCTGCTCCGCGGACAGGGGCATGTCACGAGGAAGCGTACGCGCGCGTGCGGCGGCGGACCGTGCTGCGGTCGACGCCGAGGATCCGCGCGGCGTGGGCGACGTTGTCGGCGCTCCGCGCGAGCACGTGCGCGACGTACCAGTCGACGACGTCGTCCAGCGTCGCGGTCGCGTCGCGCATCTCGGCCGGGAGCGCCTCGCGCGCCTGGGCTTCGTGGCTCCCCGCCGCGGGCGTGACGCCGGGCTCGAGGCCGAGGAGGAGGTTCCGGAGCGCGTTCTGCAGCTCGCGCACGTTGCCCGGCCACGCGTGGCGGCGCGCCTCCCGGCTCGTCAGCCACGTGTCGATCCGCTTGCGCGTCTCGTCGAGGGAGCTCGCCGGGAGGTAGCGATCGACGAACGCGCGCCCGATCGCGGGGATGTCCTCCGGCCGGTCGCGCAGCGGAGGCAGCCGGATGACGGTGCCCGCCAGGCGCTGGTGGAGGTCGCGGCGGAAGTGGCCCGCCTCGACCATGCTCGCGAGGTCCTTGTGCGTCGCCGAAATGTAGCGGCAGCTCGCGCGGTAGGTGCGGTCCGAGCCGAGCGGGCTCAGCTCGTTGGTCTCCATCACGCGGAGGAGCTTCACCTGCGTGCTCACCCCGAGGTCGCCGACCTCGTCGAGGAAGAGCGAGCCGCCGTGCGCGGTGCGGATGCGGCCGAGGCGCGTGTCGTTCGCGCCGGTGAAGGCGCCCTTCACGTGGCCGAACAGCTCCGCCGCGACGAGCGTGTCCGGGACCGCGGCCGCGTTCAGCGACGCGTGCGGCGCGGGCGAGCCGTCCTTCGGTCCGAGGCAGCCCTCCTGGATCGCGTGCGCGACCGCCTCCTTTCCGGTGCCCGTCTCGCCGAGGATCAACACGTCGTGGTCGTCGATCACGCGCGCCAGGACCAGCGCGTGTACGAGCGAGTCGCCGAAGCACGCCGCCCACGCCGCGCGGCACACGCCGACGATGGCCGAGCTCGAGCCCCGGAGCGCGCCCAGCGCGCGGAGGCATCGACCCGCCGCCGCCCCGACGACGAGGTACTCGCTGCGCGGACGCGGGAGCGAGCGCGCGACGTGAGAGGTGACCAGGTCGGCGAAGAGGTGCGCAGCGCGCGCCGGCGACGCGCAGGCGAACGCGTGCGCCGCCGCGAGCACGACGCGCTCGACGGTGTGCGGATCCCCACGATCGAGCGCGCTCCGCAGGAGCGACTCGGCGCTGCCCTTCTTCACGAACGCGGCGATGGACGCCGCGACGCGATCCGTAGGGCCGTCGAACGGATTTTCCAAGAGGGCTCTTACGTCCGCGTTCGTCGCTGCTCCCATCCTTCCCTCCGCTGCAAATCATCCCTACTGACGAAATATACATTAGCAAAATGTAGCGTTGCATTCGAGCACGCCGCCTCGGCGCGCGAACGTAGCGAGATGACCGCGTGGCACGCGCTTCGCATCGTGTCTTTTCGCAAGGGAGGATGAAGTGATTGGGCTCTACCTCGCAGGATTCGCGACGGGCGGCGTGCTGCTGCTGTTCTCCGTCATCGGAGGCGGCGACGACCCGGACGTCGACGTGGACGTCGATGGGGACGTGGACATGGACGCGGACGCGCACGGGGACGGCGACGACCACGCCGTCTCGGGCGGCGTCACGTCGACGCTCGCCGCCGTCGCGCTCACCGCGTTTCCCTTCGCGTCGCTCCGTTTCTGGACGTTCTTCCTCGCGTTCGGCGGGCTCGCCGGGGCGCTCCTCACCGCGCTCTCGCCGCTCGGCGCCTTCGCCACCGCGCTCGTCGCCGCCGCGCTCGGGTACGCCGCCGGCGTCGGCTCGTCGGCGCTCATGCGGCTGGTCGCGCGCGACGAGGTCTCGAGCTCGCTCGGCGCGCGCGAGTGCGTCGGTACGAGCGCCACCGTCGTCCTCCCGATCGAGGGCGGCAGCCGCGGTCGCGTCCGGGTCCACGTCGACGGCCGGACCGTCGACTTCGACGCGGAGAGCGACGACGAGCTCGCCCTCGCGGTCGCCGCGCCGGTCTTCGTCTACGCGATCCGCGACGACGGCGTCGCGCTCGTCGCTTCCCTTCCTTCCAAGCTCGACCCCTCGCCATGAAAGGACACGTCCGTGAATCTAGCCATCGAGTCCGTCATCGCCGCCGCCGGCGGCCTGGTCTTCGTCGTCTTCGTCCTCGCCGTCGCGTCGTTCGCCAGCCGCTTCCTCCACGTGTGCCGCCCGAACGAGGTGCTCGTCTTCTCCGGCCGCCGCCGCCGCACCGCGAACGGGCACGACGTCGGGTTCCGCATCGTCTCTTCGGGGCGCGCCTTCCGGCTGCCGATCCTCGAGCGGGTCGATCGGATGGACGTGACCCTCATCTCCGTCCCGATGTCGATCAGCGGCGCGTACTCGGAGGGCGGGATCCCGCTCGCGGTCACCGCGATCGCGAACGTGAAGGTCTCGAGCGAGCCTGACGTCGTCGGCAACGCGGTCGAGCGCTTCCTCGGCAAGAGCGCGCACGAGATCGCGCGCGTGAGCAAGGAGACCTTGGAGGGGCACCTCCGCGGCGTGCTCGCGACGATGACTCCGGAGGAGGTGAACGAGGACCGCCTCAAGTTCGCCGAGCGCCTCAGCGACGAGGCGGGGCCCGATCTCGCGAAGCTCGGCCTCCAGCTCGACACGCTGAAGATCCAGAACGTCTCCGACGACCGCAGCTACCTCGACAGCCTCGGCCGGAGCCGCATCGCGGAGATCCTCCGCTCCGCGGTCGTCGCCGAGTCCGACGCGGTGCGGATGGCGGAGAAGGTCGAGGCCGAAGCGGAGGCGCGCGCCCAAGTCGCGAAGACGCAGGCGAGCGCCAACGTGCAGCGGCGCGAGAACGAGGCGCGCCGCACCATCGCCGACCTCACGCGCGAGGCGCTCTCGGAGGAGGAGCGGACGGCGCAGGTCGGCCGCGCCGTGCGCGCCGAGGCCGAGCAGGAGCTCCACCGCCGCCGCGCGGAGGTCGAGCGCATGCGCCTCGCCGCCGACGTGACGATCCCCGCCGAGATCGAGCGTCGCGTGCAGAGCCTCCTCGCCGAGGGCGACGCGGCCGCGATCGTCGCGAAGGGCGAGGCCGTCGCCGAGGCGCTCACGCAGGTCCACGACGCGTGGTCGGAGTGCGGTCCGCGCGCGATGGACATGATCGTCGTCCAGCACGTGGACGAGGTGTTCTCGCGCGCGACCGCGGCCGCGACGAGCATCCACGCGCGCCAGGCCTCGCTCGTCGACGCCGGCGACGGCGCGTCGATCGCCCGCTACGCCGCCGCCTACCCCGCCACCGTGGACATGCTCCTCGCGCGCGTCTCCGACACCCTCGGCGTCGACTTCCGGTCGGCGCTCCGGGCCGAGCAGCTCGACGCCGAATGAGCCAAAGGACCCCGTTACCTGTTTTCCCCAATTGGAGCCCGTAGCATGCTGATCGTCGCAGTAGTCATCGTCGTCGTCGCCGTCCTCGCCGTGGCCTCGGTCATGGCCATCATCAACAAGCTCGTTCACATCTGTCAGCCGAACGAGGTGCTCGTCTTCTCCGGTACGCAGCGGCGGCAGGGCGATCGCGCGCTCGGGTACCGCCTCGTCCAAGGCGGACGCGGCATCCTCATCCCGCTCCTCGAGCGGGTCGATCGCCTCGACCTCACGAACATGATCGTCGACGTCCGCGTCGAGGGCGCGTACTCGAAGGGCGGCATCCCGCTCAACGTCAACGCGGTCGCGAACGTGAAGATCGCGTCGACGGAGCCCGTCATCCGCAACGCGATCGAGCGCTTCCTCGGCAAGCCGCGGAAGCTCGTCGAGACGGTCGCGAAGGAGACGCTGGAGGGGAACCTCCGCGGCGTCCTCGCGACCCTGACGCCGGAGGAGGTGAACCACGACCGCGTGAAGTTCGCGCAGAGCCTGCTCCACGAGGCCGACAGCGATCTGCGCAAGCTGGGGCTCGTCCTCGACACGCTGAAGATCCAGCACGTCTCCGACGACAAGGGCTACCTCGACAGCCTCGGCCGCCGGCAGTCCGCGGAGCTCATCATGCGCTCGCGCGTAGCCGAGGCGGAGAACCGCGCGCTCTCCACGGAGCGCGAAGCGGCGAACTTCGAGACGCGGTCGCTCGCGCGGATCGACGCCGACGTCGAGAAGACGCGCGCGGAGGTGCTGCGCCGGATCGTGGACGCGCAGAGCAAGCGCGAGGCGCTCGCGGCCGAGACGCGCGCCGAGGTCGTCGCCCTCATCGCCCGCGCCGACGCCGAGATCGAGGTCCAGGGCGCGCGGCTCGAGCAGATCCGCCTCCAGCTCGAGGCCGACCGCATCCGCGCGGCGGAGGCGGAGCGGGAGCGTCGCATCGCGCTCGCCCGCGGCGCCGTCGCGAGCATCGTCGAGAACGGCCGCGCGCAGGCGCGCTCGCTGACGGAGGTCTCGGGCGCCTGGAACCGCGCCGGCGGCGAGGCGCGCCGGATCTTCGTCGCGCAGCGGCTCGGCACCCTCGCGGGGCAGATGCTGGACACGGTCGCGGAGCTCCCGATCGAGAACGTCACCGTCATCGACGGCCGGCTCCACGGCGAGGGCCGGAGCCTCGCGGCGACGAGCAAGCTCGCGGCGGTCGAGATCGGGGCCGGCCTCGGGGTCGACGTGGTGGGAGCGGCCTCGCGCGTCGCCGCCGCCCTCGGGGTGGGGGAGGCCGCCCCGGCGCGGTCGGACGTTTGAGTCGCAGGGGGCCCCGCGTCTTCGCGGGGACGAGACGGGCGCCGGCTTTCGGCCGGTATGCGAGAATCCTCGTCCTGCTCCGCGCGAGCGCCGGCCCGTCGGCTATCGTGCTCGCGCGGCGTCCCTTCCGCGGGAGAGGGTGCTACGACTCGTCCCATTCGCACCTCGGTCCAACAGGCTTCGTCTCTCCTGCGCGAGCCCGCCCTCATCGTGGCGGCGAGCTCGCTTTGTGGGCTTGGCCTGTGCGTGCTCGACCTCCTCGCCGACGTGACCCCGCGGACGTCGAGCCTCGTCGCGATGCTCGCCGCGTTCCTCGCCTCCGGCACAGTGGCGGGCACGGTGATGGTGGCGATGGCCGTCCCGCTCCGCCTCTTCACGCGCGTCCGGCGGCCGGTGACGCGGCGCCGTCTCGTCGCGGCGTACGTCGGCGCGCTCGTGTTCCTGGCCGGACACTACGCGCTCCGGACGCCCGCGCTCGTCGCGGGGACGCGCGCGTGGCGCTACACGTTGCTCCTCTCGTTCCTCGCCGTGACGGCGTCCGTCGTCGCGTGGCTGGCGGCGGCGCACGTTCGTTCGCCCGCGCGACGCCGGCGGCCGCTCCCGTGGGTGCCGTGCGCGCTCGCCGGCTGCGCGGCGATCGCGGTCGACCGCCTCGTGCTCGTGTCGCTCTACGAGCGCGCGCACTCGGTGGTCGAGGCGGTGGGTTGCATCGCGATGACGGTCGCGGTCGCGGCGCTGCTGAACCGGCGTTGCGCGCGGCGGCTCGTCACCGGCGCCGCCGTCGCGATGCTCGCGTGGGTCCTCGTGTTGTCCGCGTCGAAGCACGCGCGCGCCGCGCTCGACGCCGCGCTGCCGGACAACGCCGAGGGCCGCCGCATCTACCTCAGTCGCGTCGTCCGCCGCCTCCGCGTGCTGGAGCGGATCGCGGACAAGGGGAGCGTCTCGGGCGACCCCGCCGGCGCGCATCACCTGACGAAGCGCTACGAGCTCCACGACACGCGCCTCGACGAGGCGTGGCGCGCGCGCGTCGCGCGGCCGGTCATCCCCGACGACTCGCGGCCGTGGAACGTCGTCTTCTTCTTCGTCGACGCGCTGCGGGCGGACGTGGCCTTCGACGAGGCGACGATGCCGGAGACCGCGCGGTGGATGCGCGAGCACGTCTCGTTCTCGCGCGCGTACGCGCCGGCCTCGAGCACGCTCCAGTCTCTCCCCCCGCTCCTCGGCTGCCGCTACGACGTGAGCCCGACCGAGCCGCCCGCGCTCCTCCGCGTCGCGCAAGAGCGAGGGATGAAGAGCGCCCTCTTCATCCCGCGCGAGGCGGCCGACTACCACCAGGCGTTCTTCCCGACGTTCCGGTTCGATCACCAGGACGTGATCGAGGACCGGCGCGGCACCGTCCTCCTCACCGGCAACACGCTGGTCGACCACGCGCTCACGTGGCTGAAGGACGAGGGCTCGCGCCCGTTCTTCCTCTGGCTCTACGACTTCGACGTCCACGAGTGGATCCACTTCCCCGATCGACCGATGGAGGAGATCGCGGACGAGGCGCAGCTCTCGAAGACGGAGGGGCTGCCGTGGCGTTACCGCGCGGCGGCGCGCGCGGTCGACCGCAGCTTCGCGCGGCTGCGCAACGGGCTCCGTGACCTGGGGCTGCTCGATCACACCGTGATCGTGTTCCTCGCCGACCACGGTGAGGGGCTCGGCGAGCACGGGCAGTGGTGGCACTCGACCTACCTCTGGGAGACGCTCGTCCGTGTGCCCCTCGCGGTCGAGGCCCACGGGCTCCCGCCGCAGCGGATCGACGCGCCGGTGTCGCTCATCGACGTCCCGACGACGCTCGCGCGCTTCATCGGCCCGGTCCCGGACGACGATCGCTGCCACGGCGAGGACCTCCTCACCGATCGGACCTCCGGGCGCCGGCTGCCAATCTTGCTCTCGGCGATGCTCGACGGGACGCTCGTGCAGCTCGGCCTCCTCGAGTCGGCGGAGCGCAAGCTCGTCGTCGACCTGCGCGAAGGACAGGCCCACCTCTACGACCTGGCCGGCGCCGAGGAGAGCTCGATCAACGCGCCGGCCGAGGGCGTGCGCTTGCTCGATCGGCTCGTTCGCTCGCCGCTCTTCCCTCGTCCGTGAGCGGTCACGGACGCTCGCAGTGCGAGCTCGTCTGGGGGACGATGCCGGCCTGCGCGGCGACGCTCGCGAAGGCCTGGAGCCCGCAGAGGAGCACCACCAGGCCGGCGAGGCGGCGCACGATCGGGCGGGCCATCAGGCGCGCGGCGAGCGCGGCGAGGCCGAGCATGATCGGGAGCGTGCCCACCGCGAAGGCGAACATCGCGAGCGCGCCACCCTGCGCGGAGTAAGCGGACGCGCTCATCGCGAGGGCGGCGTAGAGGAGGCCGCACGGCATGAGCGCCCAGAGCCCGCCCGCGGCGAAGGCGTGCCACGGCGTGCGGAGGGGGAGGAGCCGTCGCGCGAGCGGCGCGATACGGCGCCAGATCGGCGCGCCGGCGGACTCGACGAGGCGCACGTAGCTGGGGAGGCCGGCGAGGTGGAGGCCGACCGCGAGCATCGCGAGCGCGGCGACGGCGCGGAGGGCGAAGCGGAGCGGATCGAGGCCGTGCCCCACCGTCCACGATCCGAGCGCGCCGGCGAGGAAGCCGAGCGCGGTGTAGCTCGCGACGCGCCCCGCGTTGAACGCGATCGCGTGCCCGCCCGCGCGCTCCCGCGCGCACACGACCGCGGTCACGGGCCCGCACATCGTCGCGCAGTGCACGCCGCCGAAGAGCCCGGCGAGCGCCGCCGCCGCCACGAGCGCGCTCATCGGACCTCCGCCGCGCGGGCGCCGAGGAAGGTCGCGCGGACCTCGCGCTGGGAGCGATCGGTTCGGATGCGGACGACGACCGGGCGCGGGCCGGCGAAGTGGTCCTCGGGGACGGTCGCGAAGATGGGGATGCGGCGGCTCGTGGTGGCGGCGACCTCGACGGTCGCGATCGGGATGACGAGGTCGGCCTGGTTGCCGTCGCCCGGCTCGAGCACGAACGTCATCGGCGCCGACTCCTTGTTGACGAGGTGGACCTCGAAGCCGTTGCGGAGGACGCCCGCGTCGCGGGTGTAGGGCGCGCCGGGGAGGCGAAGCAGGTTCGCCTCGAACGGCTCCCGTCCGCGCGCGGCGACGGCGGCGACGACGAAGCCGACGACGAGCAGCGTCGCGTAGGCGACGAGGCGCGGGCGCAGCACGCGTCGCTTCTCGCCACGGAGGCCCCGCAGCGAGTCGTAGCGGACGAGCCCGCGCGGCCGATCGAGGCGGTCCATGACCTCGTCGCACGCGTCGATGCAGGCGGTGCACGCGATGCAGTCGAGCTGGAGGCCCTCCCGGATGTCGATGCCGGTCGGGCAGACGACGACGCAGCGCTTGCAGTCCACGCAGTCGCCGGTGTCCGCTGCGCCGGCCTTGCCGCGCGGCTCGCCGCGGCGCACGTCGTAGCCGACCACGAGCGCGTCGTCGTCGAGGAGCACGGACTGGAGGCGCCCGTAGGGGCACATCACGACGCAGAACTGCTCGCGGAAGACCGCGAACGCGACGTAGACGAGGGCGGTCGTGCCGAGCATCCACGCGAAGGCCTCCGGATGCGCGCGCGGTCGCGTGCTCATCATCGCGAAGAGGCCGGGGAGCGAGACGAAGTAGGCAAGGAACACGTGCGCGACGAGGAACGCGGCGACGGCGTACAGCGCGTGCGTGACGACGCGCCGGACGACGGCGTCCGCGGAGGCGGTGGCGCTCGCGCGCCGGAGCGCCTCGTTCCGCGGCCCGTTGACGAGGCGCTCGATCGGACGGAAGACCGCCTCCGTGAACACGGTCTGCGGGCACGCCCACCCGCACCACGCGCGCCCGAGCAGCGCGGTGACGCACAGGAGCCCGAAGCCGAAGCCGCTCAGGAGGAAGAACGCGAGCCAGAGGTCCTGCGCGTTGAACGTCGCGCCGAAGAGGTAGAAGACGCGCCGCTCGACGTCGAGGAACACGGCCGGATGCCCGCCGATCGGGATCCACGGCAGCGCCGCCCAGAGCACGATGAGCCCGTAGTAGACGACGCGCCGCGCGCGCACGAAGCGCCCGCGAACGTCGGCGGGATAAGGCCGCAGCCGCTTCCCGTCGCGCCCGAGCGACCCCGCGCCGGGGATGAACGCGTCGTCGTCGAACGAGCCAGCGCGGACGGCGCCGTCCGCGTCGCGCTCGGGCGCTCGCGACCCGACGCCGGGGGCGGCGTCGTCGACGAGCGGCAGTCGGCGCTTGGGGGACGGGCGCGGGGAGTCGACGTTGGCCATCGGCTGCTTCTCGTGTCAGCGGGCGCTCAGCGTCTCGCGCTCGCCTTGGGGGGCCTTGCCGCCGGCGGCGTTCGTGCCGCGGAGGGTGAGGACGTACGCCGTCACCGCCTGCGTCTTCAACGCGCCGAGCTGCGCTTGCCACGCCGGCATCCCCTTGTCGGGGACCCCCAGCGCGATCGTCTTGAACACCTTCTCCGGCGCGCCGCCGTGGAGCCAGAACTCGTCGGTCAGGTTCGGGCCGACGGTGCCGCCGCCGTCGTTGCGATGGCAAGCCGCGCACGTCGCGGTGAACACCGACTTGCCGAGCGCGAGCGCGTTCGGGTCACGGCTCAGCGCCGTGAGCGACTCCGGCGTGGCCTCGCCGACTTGGAGCTGCATCGCCTGCGCGGCGGCGGCGCGGTCGAGCTCCTCTTGGTAGGCCTGCGCCGGCGTATTGCCGAATCCGGTGGTTTGATAAAGATACCAGTAGCCGACCGCGACGACGACCGAGCCGTAGAGGGTATAGAGCCACCAGTTCGGTAGTTTGTTGTCGTATTCGGCAATCCCGTCCACTTCGTGGATGACGGTGTCCGGCTTCGGTTCCTCTTTCATGATTCGTCTCCGTCGTCGTCGAGGGGGAGGCGCGCGACCGGGTCGTAGGAGCGCGCTTTTCGCGTCATCGTGACGAAGAGCACGGTCGCGAAGACGACGAGGAAGAGGACGAACGCGGCGAGCGGCAGGAGGAGGAGCGGGCTCTTCGCGAGGAGCTCGGATTTCATCGCTTGCCCTCCTCGAGCGACACGGCCTCGTTCGTCTTCTCCGGCGGCGCCGGCTTCTTCCCGAGGCGCTGGAGATAGGCGATCACGGCGACCATCTGCGTGTCGGGCGCGACCTCCGCTCCCTCCTTCGCCAGGTCGGCCGCGATCTCGCCGCCCTGCGCCCGCGCGTCCGCCTCCGCCGCGCGGATCTGCTCGTCGGTGTACGGGACGCCGACCTGCTTCAGCGCGTGCAGCTTGTCGCCCGTGCGCGCGAGGTCGAGCTTCTCGTGCGAGAAGTGGGCGTAGGCCGGCATGTTCGAGCCCGGCGTGATCGCGCGGGGATCGACGAGGTGGTGGTAGTGCCAGAGGTTCGGGTACTTGCCGCCCTCGCGCGCGAGGTCCGGCCCCGTGCGCTTGCTCCCCCACTGGAACGGGTGGTCGAGGCTCGACTCCGCGAGCGTCGACGGATCGCCGTAGCGCAGCGTCTCGAAGCGCATCGGGCGGATCATCTGCGAGTGGCACGTGTAGCAACCCTCCGCGATGAAGACGTCGCGGCCCTCGATCTCGAGCGCGCGGTACGGCTTCGCGTCCGCCGCCTCGATCGGCTTCACCACGAGCGCGGGGACGAGCTCGGCGACGCCGCCGGCGAGCACGGCGAGGCCGGCGAGGACGGTGAAGAGGAGCGCGCGCCCCTCGAGGATGCGGTGGAACCCGGCGCCGTGGCCGTTCCGCGCGGCCTGCGTCGCCATCGCGCCGAACACGCCGACGCAGCCCGCGAGGATGAGGAAGAGCGGGCTCGTGAAGGTGTTCGAGGCGAGCGCCGCGCCGCCGAGGCCGAGCACGACGACGACGAGGACGATCGGCCGCGAGAAGACGACGTCGCGCCAAGGCACCTCCGGCGCGGGCGCGAGCGGCACCACGTCCACCGTCGTCTCGATCGCGCGCCGGCTCATGCCGGTGCGCACGAGGTTGTAGGCCATCAGCACCATGCCGGCGAGGTACATCGAGCCGCCGACGAGGCGGAACCAGTACATCGGTTTGATCGCCTCGAGCGTCTCGACGAACGTGGGATAGACGAGCGAGCCGTCCGGGTTCGTCGCGCGCCACATCATCCCTTGCGTGACGCCGCTGATCCACATCGCCGCCATGTAGAGGAGGATCCCGAACGTCCCGATCCAGAAGTGGAAGTCGGCGAGGCGCTTGGAGTGGAGCTCGCGGCCGGCGAGCTTCGGGACGAGGAAATAGAACATCCCCGCCGCCATGAAGCCGTTCCAGCCGAGCGCGCCGGAGTGGACGTGGCCGATGATCCAGTCGGTGTAGTGCGCGAGGCCGGAGACGCTCTTGATCGAGAGGAGCGGACCCTCGAACGTCGCCATTCCGTAGAAGGTGACGCCGGCGGCGAAGAACTTGAGGACCGGCTCGCTCCGCACCTTCGCCCAGGCGCCGCGGAGGGTGAGGAGGCCGTTGAGCATTCCGCCCCACGACGGCGCCCAAAGCATCAGACTGAAGATCATCCCGAGCGTCTGCGCCCAATCCGGGAGCGCGGTATTCAGGAGATGGTGCGGGCCCGCCCAGATGTAGACGAAGATGAGGGCCCAGAAGTGAATGATGCTGAGCCGGTAGCTGTAGACCGGCCGCCCCGCCGCCTTGGGCAAGTAGTAATACATGATGCCGAGCACCGGGGTCGTGAGGAAGAACGCGACCGCGTTGTGGCCGTACCACCACTGCACGAGCGCGTCCTGCGCGCCGCCGTAAACCGAATAGCTCTTCAGCGTAGTGCCCAGTACCGGGATCGCGAGCGAGTTGACGACGTGGAGGATCGCCACCGTCACGATCGTCGCGATGTAGAACCAGAGCGCGACGTAGAGGTGCTTCTCGTTCCGCCGCGCCAGGGTCCAGAAGAAGTTGACCGCGAAGACGATCCAGATCCCGGCGATCGCGATGTCGATCGGCCACTCGAGCTCCGCGTACTCCTTGCCCTGCGTGAGGCCGAGCGGGAGCGTGATCGCGGCGGCGACGATGATCGCCTGCCAGCCCCAGAAATGGATCTTCGACAGGAGATCGCTCGCCGTGCGCGTCTTCAGGAGCCGCTGGGTGGAGTGGTAAATCCCGGCGAAGATCATGTTCCCGACGAACGCGAAGATGACGGCGTTCGTGTGGAGCGGCCGGAGGCGCCCGAAGGAGAGCATCGCGTGCACGTTCGCGGGCGCGAACGCGAGCTGCAGCGCCGCGACGACGCCGACGAGCATGCCGACGATGCCCCAGAGCACCGAGGCGGCGACGAACCTCCGCGGTGTGTCGTCTTCGTAGGTGATGCGTGTGGTCAGGGTGCTCATGGCTTCTTGTTTTCGGCCTTGTCTTCGAGCGGGAGGAGCGCGAGGCGATCGGCGTGATCGAAGTCACGCTGCTTGGTGGTGAAGAGGAACAGGAGGACCGAGCCGGCGACGAGGCCGAGGCTCACGAAGACCTGCATGATCAGGATGTCCATGGTTTCTCGAGGCGGAGGGTCGTGACGAGGACGGTGGAGAGCGAGCTCACGGGCATGAGCACGGCGCAGAGGAGCGGCGTCATGAGGCCCATCACCGCGAGCGAGACGGTGATCGCGTTGTAGGCAAGGGCCACGCCGAGGTTCAGGCGCACGACGGAGGCGAGCCGGCGCGCGGTGAGGAGCGCGGCGCGGATCGGGCGGAGGCCCGGCGCGACGAAGTAGAAGTCGGAGCGCGCGGCCATGAACGGGCGATCGATCGCCGGCGTACCCGCGCACTCCGCCGCCTCCGCGACGAGGCTGTCGTTGATGCCGTCGCCGACGAAGAGGGTCGGCGCGTCGCCGGCGCGCGCGAGCCACTCGCGCTTGCCCTCCGGGCTCCGGCCGCCGAAGGCGCGCTCGGGGCGGATCCCGCACGTCGCGGCGAGCTCCTTCGTCGCCGCCGCGCCGTCGCCGGAGAGGAGGAACGTCTCGTAGCCGAGGCGCTCGAGCGCGCGGAGCTCCGCGGCCGCGTCGCGGCGGAGCTCCTCCGTCGTCGCGATCTCGGAGAGCACCTTGCCGTCGCGGGTGAAGACGACGTCGACGCGCGGCGCGCGGCGCTCGAGCGAGGGGAGCTCCGCCGGCGCGAGCGCCCAGCCGCGCGCGCCGAGGCGATAGACGTGCCCGTCCTCCACGAGCTCCATCCCCTTGCCGGGGAGCTCGCGGACGCCGGCGCTCGCGAGCGTGGGCGCCTCGTCGATGCGGGTGAGCGCCTCGGCGATCGCGCGGCTCTTCGGGTGCGAGCTCTGCGCCGCGAGGGCGTAGAGGCGGCGGCGATCGCGCTCGTGGAGCGACGCGATCGTGGAGACGTCCTGCACCTGGAGCCGGCCCGTCGTCAGCGTGCCGGTCTTGTCGAAGACGACGCGCTCGACGCCGGCGGCGCGATCGAGGAAGCCCGGGGTTCGCACGTAGAGGCCGACCTTCCGCAAGGACGCCTGCGCGAGCTCGTAGGCGAGGGGAGTCGCGATGCCGAAGGCGCACGGGCACGTGACGATGAGCACCGCCGCGACGACGTCGAAGGTGCGCGCGACGTCGCGCGTGACCGCGAGCCAGCCGGCGAACGTGAGCGTCGCGACGACGAGGACCGCGAGCACGTACACGCGCGTGAGGCGCCGGTGCCAGTCCGTCGCGCGGGGGAGGTCCTCGTCGCGCCGCGTGTCGGTGCGGAGGAGCGCGGAGAGGGCGGAGCGATCGAACGCCGTGCGCGCGCGGAGGCGCGAGGCGCGCTCGTCCTGCGCGAAGGCGCCGGCGGGCACGACCGCGCCGGGGGAGAAGACGCGCGGCGCGCTCTCGCCGTTGATCCAGTCGAGCGAGAACGTGCGCGGCCCGTCCTCGAGCAGCACCGCGTCGACCGGCACGAGGTCGCCGCGCCCGGCGAGGATGACGTCCTCGGCCGCGAGCTCGGTCGCGCGCACGAGCTCGGCCCGCGCGCCGGCGGGCTCCGTCGCGCCGGCGAGGCGGCGGACGAGGACGCCGTCGGCGCCGTCGGACGCGAGGAGCATCGCGCGGTTCTTCGCGAGGACGCGCTCCTGGAGGAAGCGGCCGACGAGCATGAGCGCGATGAAGACGTCGAGCGTGTCGAAGTACGAGGAGGCGCCGCCGCGCGTCCAGTAGGTGTACGTCGAGCTCGCGAAGACGAGCGCGATGCCGAGCGCGATCGGGAGATCGAGGTGGAGGACGCGCTGCTTCACCGACGTCCACGCGGAGCGGAAGAACACGGTGCCGCCGACGAGCACGCTGATGAGCGAGAGCCCGAAGTCGAGCGCGTGGAAGAGGCGATAGACGGGGCCGCTCGTGAGGCCGCTGTACACCGCGAACCCGAAGATCATGGTGTTCATCGCGATCGCGATGCAGACCCCCATCCGCCAGACGAGGTCGCTCTGCCGCTCGTTCGTGCGCTTGAGCGCGGGGCCGAGGCGGTAGCCGAACGCCTCGACGTCCTCGACGAAGCGACGGAGATCGAACGTCTCGTCGATCGCGAGCTCGGCCGTGCCGAGCGCGGGGTTCACCACGATGCGGCCGGCCCCCGGCATCCGCGCGAAGAGCTGCTCGATGAGCCACACGCACGCGGAGCAATGGATCCCCTGGACGTCGAGCGCGAGGCGCGACGGTCGCGACGCGAGGATCGGCTCGAGCCACTTGTGGTCTGCGCCCTCCGGGAGGAGGACCGGATAGCCGCGGCCGCCGCCGAGCGCGTAGTACTGCTCGAGGCCCGCGCCCGCGAGCAGCCGATGCACCTCCGCGCAGCCGCGGCAGCAGAAGTCGCCGCGCTCTCCGCGGGGGAGCGGCTCGGAGCAATGACGGCAGAGCGCGCGAGCCCGTGCGACAGCGCTCACGGAAGCTCCACCGGCTCCATCGCCTCCGCGAGCTCGGCCGCAGCGTCGAGGTCGTCCGCGGCGAAGCCGTCGGAGGTCTCGTACGAGCACCGCTCGACGACGCATGCGCCGAGCAGGAAGACGAGGAGGAGGAGCGCGACCGGTCTCATGGGGACTATCGCCGCAAAGAGCACCGCGCGTGCCGAGCGCCGCGCCGGGCTTTTTTCGCGGTGCGCCGGCGATCGGCGCAAAAGCTGCGGGCAGAGATGCATCGAATGCATCCCGCAAGAGCGCGGATCGCGCGGCTCGTGCCGGCGTGACGACGGCGCGGGGGTTGCTATGCCACGCGGAATGCAACCCGCGATCGGACCGATCGAGCACTTCATGACCGAGGACCATGTCCGCCTCGATCGCCTGCTCCTCGCGAGCGAGCACGAGGACGGGCACGTCGACGAGCCCACGTTCGCTCGCTTCCGCCACGATCTCCTCCGTCACATCGCGATGGAAGAGAAGGTGCTTCTCCCGTTCGCGCGCGAGCGGCGGGGCGGTGAGCCGCTCGCGGTCGCGCCGGCCCTCCGCCGCGATCACGGCGAGATCGCGAAGCTCCTCGTGCGGGCGCCCACCGCCGCGACGCTCACCGCGCTCCGCGAGCTCCTCGCGCGGCACAACCAGCTCGAGGAGGGCGACGCGGGCCTCTACGCTACGTGCGACGCGCTCGCAGGCTCGAGCTCGACCGACGTCGTCGCGCGCCTCCGCGAGCAGCCGACCGTCCCGGTCGCGAAGTACTACGAAGGCCCGATCCGCCCGAGGTCGTCGTGAATCGGGCGCTGCCGCTCCACGGCGAGATCCCCACGCCGAGCGCGCCCTCGGGGTACGCGATCGGGCGGAAGGGGTTTCGGCCGTTCTTCCTCCTCGCCGCCCTGTTCGCGTGCGTCGCGGTGCCGGTCTGGTTGCTCGTCTTGTTCGGGAAGCTCGCGCCGCCGCCGACCTTCGACGCGGTGACGTGGCACGCGCACGAGATGCTCTTCGGCTACACCGCCGCCGTCATCGCTGGCTTCCTCCTCACCGCGGTCGGCAACTGGACCGGGCGCGAGACCGCGACCGGGCCGCTGCTCTTCGCGCTCGCCGGCGTCTGGGGGCTCGGGCGCGTCGTGATGACGCTGCCGCTCCACCTGCCCGCCGGCGCGATCGCGGCGGTGGACCTCGCGTTCTTGCCGCTCCTCGCCGTCGTGCTCGCGCGGCCGCTCGTCGCGACCGGGAACCGTCGCAACTTCGTGATGCTCGCCGTGCTCGGCGTCCTCGCCGCCGCGAACGTCGCGGTGCACCTCGCGAGCGACGCGGTCACGGCGCAGCGCGCGCTCGTGGTCGCGCTCGACGTCGTCGTCTTCCTCTGCGTCGTCATCGCGGGGCGCATCGTGCCGATGTTCACGCGCAACGCGACGCAGGCCGAGGGCATCGTCTCGTCGCCCGCGCTCGATCGGATCGCGATCGTGGCGATGCTCGGCGTCCTCGCGAGCGACGTCGTTGCGCCGGGCTCGCGCGCCGGCGTCTTCGTGGCGGGCGCGGCCGGCGTCGCGGTCCTCGCGCGCGCCGCGCGGTGGGGCGCGCAGCACACCGGCCGGCACCCGCTCCTCTGGATCCTCCACGCCGGCCACGCCTGGATCGCGGCCGGCCTCCTCCTGCGCGCCGCCGGCGCTCCGCCGTCGCTCGCGACCCACGCGCTCACGCTCGGCGCGATCGGCGCGCTCACGCTCGGGATGATGGCGCGCGTCGCGCTCGGGCACACCGGCCGTCCGCTCGCGGCCGCGCGCGCCACCACCGCGGCGTTCGCGTGCATCACCGTCGCCGCCGTCGCGCGCGTGGCCGGTCCTGCCCTCTGGCCCGCGGCGTATACGACGACGCTCGCGGTCGCGGGCACGGCGTGGGTCCTCGCCTTCGCGCTCTACCTCGCCGGCCACGTCCCGATCCTCGTCGCGCCGCGCGCGGACGGGAAGGCGGGATGAGCACGCTCTACACGTTCGTCGTCGTCGTGCACGTGCTCGCGGCGGCGCTCTGGGTCGGAGGGATGGGGCTCTTCGCGCTCGTCGTCGTCCCGGTCGCGAAGCGGACGCTCGACGAGGAGCGGGCGCGCGCGCTGCTCCACGGGATCGGGCTTCGCTTCGCGTCGGTCGGCTGGTACGCGCTCGGGACGCTCGTCGTCACCGGCGCGCTGAACCTCCACCTGCGCGGGCTCGACGCCGCGCTCGCGACCGCCGACTTCTGGCGGTCGCCGTTCGGGCACACGCTCGCGGCGAAGCTCGGCGTCGTCGCGCTCGTCGCGCTCGCGAGCGTCGCGCACGCTCGCGACGCCCGGCGCGGCGACCGAATGCGCGCCGCGAAGCTGGGACGCGCGATCCTCGTCCTCTCCGTCGTCGTCGTCGTGCTCGCGGTCATGCTCGTGCGTGGGGTAGGGGTCTGATCGGCGAATCGCGGCGGCGCAAAGGCTGCGTCGGCGCGCAGACCGTGCATCAGCCCTTCCGCGCCTCGACGAGCCAGCGCAGGCCGTCGATGTCGCGGAAGGTGCCGAGCGGCACGTGATGCTCGTCGATGACGGTGAGCTCGCGGAGGTGCGCCGCCGCCATCAGCTCGAGCGCGCGTCGCACCGGCGTCGTGTCGGGGACCGCGAGGCTCGTCGACATCGACGCGGCGACGCACGCGTCCCTCAAGGCGGGCTGCTGCGCGCCCGCGTCGTACACCACGCCGACGATGACGCCGCCGTCGTCGACGACCGGCAGCGAGCGGCGGTCCTCCGCCCGGAGCAGCGCGAGCGCGTCGCGGAGCGAGGTCCCGTGCTCGACCGCGGAGACCCCGTGGGTGAGGACCTGCCCGACGGCGGTGTGGAGCCCGTCCGGATCCGGCTCGTGCGCGACGCTCTCGGCCGGCACGGTGCAGTTGACCGAGGGCGCGGGCCCGGCGTCGATCGAGTCGCAATGAACGCAGCCGCAGCACGTCGCCATCGGCACCGCGCGCTGCTGCTTCTTGCAGAAGACGCGGTACTCGGACTGCCGCGTTCCGTCCGGTGCGAGCACATCGAGCCGGAGGATCGGGTGCGCGATGTGAGCCCGGCGGTACGGATCGGACATGGGGCGGGAGGGATGCAAGGTCGCCGCCACGCGCGCGCGATCCACCCGGCGCAATCGTTTCGCGTTTTCGATGAGTCTTCGACGACCCAGCGTCGCGCGCGGCCGGAGGAAGCGTCGCCCAGGCGACTCGGCGCGCCATGGGGCGATGCGCAAGAGGCCCATTTCTCCCGCAAATTTGGGGGGTTCGCGGGCGGCACACGCGCTGCTGTCGTGTCCTCGCGGAGGCAGCGACGATGACCCTTCGGACTCTCTGGCCCGTGCTCCCGATCGTCGCCGCGGCGCTCGTCGCGACGATCGCGCCGCGAACCGCGGTCGCCGACGACGCGCCGATCGACGGCGAGCGGAGCGCGCGCTGCGCGACCCGGCTCTACACCGCGATGATCGGCGAAGGCGCGCCCGCGGGCCCGGCCGACGTCGACGCGCTGCTCGAGGAGCCGCGGTTCGTCGAGCGGTTCGCGCGCTTCATCAACTCGCAGATGAACCCGGCCCCCGGCGCGACGCCGGCGGAGGACGCCGCGTACTACCTCGCGAAGCACGTCCTCGAGAACGACGAGCCGTGGTCGGAGATGTTCGTCGGCCGCTACGACGTCGCGCTCCAAGACGCGAACGATCCGGGCTCGCCCGCGGTGGTGAAGATCGACCTCGGCGGTCTCGGCTACTTCCACAGCCGCGCGTGGATGGTGCGCTACGCGGGGAACGAGCCGGAGGGGCTCCGCATCGTCTACGCGTACCGCATGATGCAGAACGTCATCGGGCTCCAGCTCGCGGCGTCGACGAACGCGCCCGACGCCGACGTGAGCGCGGCGGGGCGGCGCGCGGCGCAGTGCGCGGGCTGTCACTTCACCCCGTGGTTCGCGCTCGACTCCGTCGCCGCCGTCCTCGGAAAGCGCGTCGGCGCCGGCGACGACGTGACGTTCGAGCCCTCCACGAACGGGCGCCAGACGATCCTCGGCGACGTCGCGATCTCGAACGATCGCGAGCTCGCGGAGGCGCTCGTCGCGAACGAGGCGTTCGACGTCAACGCCTGCCGCCTCGCCTTCAAGTACCTCTACGGTCGCGCCGAGACCTCGTGCGAAGGCCCCGTCTTCGATCGCTGCGTCGCCGCGTTCAAGGCCGACAAGAAGATCACCTCCGCCCTGCGCGCCGTCGCGAAGGACGCGACGTTCTGCGAATGAGGACCACCATGCGCCTGCGAACCGCCCTCGTCTCGTTCCTCCTGTTCCTCATCGCGTGCGACGAGCCCGTCGACCAGCTCAGCGGGCGCCGCAAGAACCGCCCCCTCACCGAGGACGAGTCGAGCGCGGAGGGCGACGACGGCGCGAGCGGGGACCCCACGCAGCCGGGATCGTGCGACGTCGGCGCCCCGCACGTCGGCTTCGCGAAGAACGACTTCGTCGCCGATCGCAAGCCGGGCGCGATCGCGGAGAACCGGCGCCGGGTGAAGCCCTACACTGCGATGCGCTCCGAGATGGAGCGCGCGATCGGCGTCGCGCCGGCCGCGCTCGCGCAGAGCTCCGCCGCGTTCGGCGAGGTGCCCGCGCGCTGGTACATCGAGCCGACCGCGGGCGCGGTGAGCCTCTACACGACGTACACCCTCGCGTTCAGCGCGTGTTACGCCGCGCTGGACGACGCGCCGCACGCCGTCCCGCCGACGGCGGCGACGGCGACGAGCGAGTGCGCGAGCCTCCAGCACAAGGCGTGGCAGCGCACCCCGCTCCCGGACGAGACGAAGAGCTGCGCCGATCTCGTCCTCGCGCTGACGAGCGAGACGCCGCGGCGGCGCTGGGCGCACGGGTGCGCGTCGATCATGACGTCCGCCGGTTTCACCACCTACTGAGGAGACGACGATGAGCCATCTCTCGCGACGCGGTCTCTTGAAAGCCTTCGCCGCTGGCGCCGGGGCGATGGTCGCTACGCGCATCGGCGTCGCGCGCGCGGCGACGCCGGAGCCGACCGCGGTGGTCCTCGTCTACCTCGGCGGCGGCATCAACGCGATCTTCACCGGCGCGGACGCCTTCACCGGCAACGCGTTCGGCGTCACCGCGAACAACGCGACGCGGATGGGCAACGTCGTCGTCGACAACGCGCTCGCGACCGCGATCCCGGCCGCGGCGCGCGCGAAGGTCGCGTCGGTCGGCATTCGCCACGGCATCAGCGATCACGGCAACGCGCAGCGGAGCCTCTTCGCGGCGGGCAACCAGAGCGCGCCGCTCGTCCTCGCGAACGCGATCGGCGGGAGCGGCGCGATCAAGGCGGCGGTGGTGGGGCAGGCGAGCTTGCCCAACGGCGTGCGGCCGGCCCCGGTCGGCGGCGTCTCGCTCCAGCCGATCACCGACATGCAGGCGACGATCGACGCGATCGCGGGCGCCGAGAACGCCCCCGACGTCGCGGACCGCGCCGGCACGGCGAAGGGGATCGCGGCGGCGCAGGCGATGTCGCGCTCGGTCGCGGCGAAGAACGCGCAGTCGCTGACCTCGATCGATCAGGGGCTCACCGCCGCGATCGCGACGCTCGAGAAGCCGGTCCAGCCCTTCAACGCCGACGAGTTCCGCGCCGCCTACTCCCTCGGCGGCACCGCGGTGAGCGGGTTCGCGTCGCGGATGGCGGCGGCGGAGCTGATGGTTCGCTCCGGCACGAACGTGGTCGTCGCGATCGACGACGGCCCGTGGGACTCGCACGGCGACTCGAACGGCAACAGCGTCCGCAACTCGATGACGCGCCGGATCCAGCCCGGCCTCAAGACGTTCCTCGAGCGCATGGTCGACGGCCCCGCCGCGACGCAGCGCAACGTCGTCGTCGCGCTCTTCGGCGACTTCCACCGCAGCCTGCCCGGCTCCGACCATCAAGGAAACGTCTCCGCCCTCCTCATCGGCAAGCACCTCAAGAACGCGACGACGGGCAAGACCGACGCGCGCGTCGGGCTCCCGCCGGGCACGCCGTCGGTCGCCGGCCTCTGGCAGTGCCTCGCCGCGGCGGCGAAGGTCGACCAGAACCCCTTCGGCGCGAACCCACACGCGGTGCTCGCATGATCGCGCGGCACCTCGGGCTCGGGCTCGGGCTCGGCCTCGGTGTCGTCGTCGCGCTCGCCGGCTGCGCCTCCGAGTCCGCGACGAGCACCCCGCCGCGCGAGGCCCCCGGCGACGACGACCGCGAGGGCGACGGCGAGGAGCGCCCCGCCGCCGGCCGCGACACCTCGGCGCCGTCGTGCTTCGCCGCCTGCCAGAACGCCTCGTTCGCATGCAATGAAGGTGCGGCGTTCGTAGAAATCATCGATACAGGCTGTAAAGGCGAAATTACCACAAATTCCGGAACGCTCGAGCTCCGCATCGACTGCCTGAACCACCGCATCTGCGCCGCCGACACCTGCGCCGACGCAACCTTCAGCGCAACGTCCTTCGCCTGGTCCAAAACCACCTGCACCCGCGAAGTCCCATAGCCCCCATACCTAAAGGCCTATCGCACAACCATTTTTCTTTAGGCGCGCACGACTCTCCAGCCCACTGCAACGCCTTCGGTATGCGGCATCGCGAGCCTCTGCCTTTCCGCCACGCATCACGCCCACACCCCCGCCAAAGCTCCCTCCCCGAGTCCACAACCCAACCCCCGCCAAAGCTCCCTCCCCGAGTCCACAACCCAACCCCCGCCCGCTCGCCGCCCCCGCTCGCCGGCACGCCGCCCCCGCTCGCCGGCACGCCGCCCCGGCCCCGCTCCCCGGTCCCCGCTTGCCGCCCCCCGCTCAGTTGCATGATGACCGATGCGACTCGGTTCGTCGCGGTCACGGGCTCCGCCCTCCGCTCGTCGCGGTTGCGTGATTGCGTGATGGCCCGATGCGACGCGGCTCGTCGGGGTCACGGGGCTCCGCCCCTCCGGCTCGTCGCGGTTGCGTGATTGCGTGATGGCCCGATGCGACGCGGCTCGTCGGGGTCACGGGGCTCCGCCCCTCCGGCTCGTCGCGGTTGCGTGACGGCCGATGCGACGACGGGCTCGTCGTCGTCACGGGCTCCGCCCTCCGGCTCGTCGCGGTCACGGGGGCTCCGCCCTCCGGCTCGTCGCGGTTGCGTGATGGCCGATGCGGCGCGGGCTCGTTGCCGTCACGGAGCCACCCTCCGGCTCGTCGCGGTTGCATGATGGCGACTGCTCGAAGTGAGCAGGCAGGCACGGCGGCATCGACCGGCTTCACCACACGGCCTGTGGCCCGAACGAGCAACCTCGTGCGTCATCCACCCCTCCCGCGATACCGCGTACCCACGAAGCGATCCGCGCCGACGCGCCGACGCGGATCGTCGCTCGCACTCACTCGCCCGCGACCAGCACCACGAAGCCGACGCGTCCGCGTCATGCACAGCGGCGCGGGAACGGCCGCCGCGCTCGGGTCCGTGTAAGCACCACGAAGCCGACGCGTCCGCGTCATGCACAGCGGCGCGGGAACGGCCGCCGCGCCCGCGTCGTGTAAGCACCGCGAAACCGACGCTCGCGAGGCATCATCATCGTATGCAGGCGCTTGCCGAACCGACGCTTGCATCTGCATTGTGTAGGCGCGTTCGTGGCCCCCGGCGCCGCCCATCTCGTCCGCCGACGGTATGTTCGCGTCCGCGTCGTCGTGGGCGAGCGCGTTCGTCGCGCTTGCGACGCGCGTATTGGCCGGCGAGGAGCTCGCGACCGTCTGCGTTGTCGGGGTCATCACGTTGGGGCGCAGGCGAGCGCGGCCGCCGCCGTGTTTCGGTTGCGCGCCATGTTTCGGCGGCGGAGCTCGGGCCCCGAGCGCGAGGGCCGTGTCTGGGGTGTCGGGGCGAAGCCCGAGGCTGAATACGAATAAGAGCTGCTAAGGTTGAGGAATGACCGAGGGAGAGCTGACAGTCGCGATCCTCCGCGAGATTCGCGATGAGGTGCGCAAGACGAACGATCGCATCGACCAGACGAACGACCGCCTCGATCGCGTCGTCGAGCAGCAGATTCGGCACGCGACTGCGATCGTGGGGCTGGAGGCGGCGCAGCGTGATACTGCGGAGATCCTGAGGGGGCTCGTGCGGGTGGTGCAGGAGCATAACGCTCGCATCGACAACGTCATCTTGGGGCCGATGGGAGAGACGGTGCGGGAGCACGAGACGCGGCTTCGTCGGGTCGAGGAGCGCCTCGGCATCGAGCCCGCGGGCAAGTAGCGTCAACCCGTCATCTGCTCGAGGCCGTGCTCCTCGATCGCGATGAGGTCGGCGAGGCGGGACTCCTCCTCGACCATGTCGTCGCGCAAGACCTGCGTGAACCAGTGCACCTCGCCCGCGAGCTCGGCGCTCGTCACGCCGCCCTCGTCGGCCATCGCGCATAGGCGCTCCACGCGGTCGCGTTGCTCCGCGTGCTCCTCGAGCAGCCTCGCCTCGCGGACCGAGCTCCACGGGTCGAAGTCGCGCATCGCGTCGACGAGCGCGCTCTCCTCGAAGGCGAGGTGCTCCTCGAACGCGGCCGCGAAGCGGAGGAGCGACAAACGCAGGTGCGTCCGCGCCGCGGGTGACGTCGCCGACGGCGCGGCGCGATCGAGCGAGCCCAGCCGCGCGCGCAGCTCGGCATGCTGGCGAAGGACCTTCATTCGCACGGACTCCAGCGGGCTCTTGTCGCTCATGGCGGCACCTCCGACTGGAGTGCGAAGCAAGCTTCGCGCCGTTCAGAGGCCCGAGCCCGTCGGTCGGAGGAGACCGGAGCCGACCGCGAAGGGCTGCGCGACGCGGTAGTGCAGGTGCGGCGTGAGCGAGCGGCGAGAGTGCTCCTCGCACCAGAGCCGCGCGCCGCCGGAGGCGCGCTGCACCTCGACGCAGCGATGGCAGGCGGGCTCGATCGCGGGCGCGTTGCTGGTGGGGTAGTCGGGCGCGCGCGCGACGAGGACGGCGCAGTGCGCGCGATCGACGACGGCGCGGGCCACGGAGCCGAGGACCAGGCGCTGGAGACGCCGCTTGTTGTGCGTCCCGACGACGATGAGGTCCGCCTCGAGGTCGGTCGCGAGCTGCAAGATGCCCGTCGGAGCGAGGTCGACCGCGAGGTGGCCCTCGACCCGCCCCGCGTACTCCTCGCGCGCCCGGTCCGCGATCCGCGCCAGCAGCTCGCGGCCCTCGTCGACGAGGGTGCCGAGACGGACGAGCTGGAGCTCGCCCACGATCGGAGGCTCGGCGACGTTGATGAAGTGGACCTCGCTCGCGTCGAAGCCGCGCGCGGCGGCGAGGGTGGTGCGGAGGACCTCGTCCGCGGCGGGGGTGTCGTCGACCGCGGCGACGATGACGGTGCGCTTGGTGCTCGTGGTGCTCATGCGACGATCCTTTCGGCGCTCCGCGCGCCGGCGACGAACGATGGCTGCCCCGTCGCCTCGAGCACCTGGCGCCACACCGGGCCGTTCGGGTCGAGGCGTTTGTCCGCGCGCAGCGCGTCGGAGAGCGCGACGTGCGTGAAGCGCCGGTGCCAGCGGCCGACGAGGATGTCGGTCTTGCCGGCCATCGCGGCGTGGACCGCGTTGCGGGCGAGCGCGTCGCAGAACGTCGCGTCCTCCGCCGTCGCGCGGAGCGCGCGCACGATGTAGCTCGGGTCGATGTACTTGAGCGTCGTCGCGCGGTCGAAGCTCCGCTCGATCGCGCGCTTCAAGAGGCGCCCGACGTCGCGGTCGTCCGCCGCGAGGCGCTCGTTGCCGGAGGCGTCGCGCTCGCGCGCGTTGGCGCCGGGCAGCGTGCAGCCCTCCGCGACGACGATGACGGCGTGGCCGCGCGCCTCGAGCCGGCGATCGAGCCAGCGGAGGAGCCCGTGCGGACCCTCGAGCTCGAACGGGACCTCCGGCACGAGGCACGCGTTCACGTCGTGGCTCGCGAGCGTCGCGTGCGCCGCGAGGAAGCCGGCGTGGCGCCCCATGAGCTTCACGAGCGCGACGCCGCGCTCGCCGCTGATCGCCTCCGCGTGCGCGGCCTCGAGCGCGATGCGCGCGGTCGAGACGGCGGTGTCGAAGCCGAACGTCTTGTCGACGAACGGGATGTCGTTGTCGATCGTCTTCGGGATGCCGACGACGGCGATCGCGGCGTTCCGGCGCGCCGCCTCCTCCGCGACCGCGTGCGCGGCGCGCATGCTCCCGTCGCCGCCGACGACGAAGAGCATCTGCACGCCCTCGCGCTCGAGGACGTCGACGACGTCGCGCGGATCGGCCGGGCCGCGCGCGGTCCCGAGCATCGTGCCGCCCGTCATGTGGATCGACGCGACCGACGCGAGGTCGAGCTCGATCGGCGGCGCGGTGACGAGGCCGCGGAAGCCGTACCGGAAGCCGGTGACGGCGCGGACGCCGTAGCGATGCCGGAGCTCGAGCACGAGGCCGCGGATGACGTCGTTGATGCCGGGGCAGACGCCGCCGGCGGTGACGATCGCGGCGTGGACGCGGGTGGGATCGAAGAAGAGCTCTGCGCGCGGACCCGCGAGCTCGAAGAAGCGGGGAGCTCCGCCGGCGACGGGGCGCGGCAGCTCGATCTCGCGGAGGATCCGCTCGCTGTCGGCGACGAAGCCGCCGGACGTGAGCGGCGAGCGGACGGCGCGTGGGCCGAGCTCGCGGATGTCGGTGCGATGAGCGCTCATGACGATCAAAACGCGGCGAACGCGGCGGGGTGAGAGGGCGGCGCGCCGACGAGCGCGCGGAGGAAGTCGACGGCGGAGACCATTCCGATCGCGACGCCGCGGTCGTCGACGACGACGAGGTGGTGCATGCCGGAGTCGGCGAGGACGCGGGCGCCCTCCGTGACCGTCATGTCGCCGCGGACCACGCGCACCGGCGAGCTCGGCTCGACCTCGCCGTCGCGGTCGAAGTCGCGGAGCGAGACGACGCCGACGGGGCGGTGGTCCTCGTCGAGGACGGGGACGGCGGTGACGCCGAACGCGAGGATCTTCGAGCGGACCATCGCCAGGCGGTCGCCCTCACGGACGTAGAGCAGCTTTGGGTTCATGATGTCGGCGACGCGGGCTTTCATGGTCCGCCGTTCGAGCAACACGCAGGCCACGCGCAAGCGGTGCGCGTCCTCTGCAGGGCGTGCACCCGCGCATCCGGTTCGCCTGCCGCGGGGCGATCCTCGTCCCGCCGTCGCCGTCCCGCCGTCGCCGTCCCGCCCCCGCCGTCCACGCGCAAAGCGTGCGCGACGGACGCGGCGTCTGCGCGGCACGCGCCTCGCAGGTCTGGCGCACATGACGAACACCCATGCCCTCTCGTCCGCCCGGCGATCCGCCTCCACCCTGCCCGCGCCGGCGCAGGCCCGCCGCCTCCAGGCCTCGATCATCACCGCCGCCGTCGCCGCGTTCTCCCTCGCGTTCATCGCGACCTTCGGCGCGATCGGCGCCTTCGTGGTCGGGGCCTCGGTGCTGGTGCCGCTCCTCCTCCTCTGGCTGTCGTCGGACGTGGTCCGCTCCGACGAGAGGGCGTCGTGAGCGCCGCCGCCGCGCGCTCGCGCCGGATCACGATCGGCGAGGTGATGACGCCCGCTCCGTACACGATCGGGAGCGATCAGAAGCTCTCCGTCGCGCACCGGAAGATGAAGGACAACGCCCTCCGCCACCTCCCCGTGCTCCGCGCGGGCAAGCTCGTCGGCGTCCTCTCCCAGCGCGACCTCTACTTCGTGGAGAGCATGGCCGGCGTCGACGTCGACATCGACGTGATCGCCGACGCCATGACGTCGGACGTCTACACGACCGCGCCGGACGCGGCCTTGTGCGACGTCGCGGCGGTCATGGCGGAGAAGAAGTACGGCTGCGCCGTCGTCGTCGATCGCGATCGCGTCGTCGGCGTCTTCACCGTCACCGACGCGGTGAGGCAGCTGGCCGATGGCCTCGCGTGAGATGAAGGAGCGGATCATCCCGCTCCGGCTCTGCACCACGATCGCTCCCGCGCACGAGACGTTGCGTCCGTTCGTCGTGTGTCCACGCACGCATCAGGCGATCGACGCGCACACGTGCGCGGGCTGCATGCGGATGCGCTCGCTCGAGTGGGGGCCGACCTCCGGCGGCGAGGTCGGCTGCGTGGTCGGCGACGACGAGCCGCCGCTCGATCCGCGCGCGGACTTCGCCGAGATCGCGGCCCGGACCAAGGTGTTCGACGTCATCGCGCCGGTCGCGACGTGCGTGACACCCGAGGTCCCGCTCGAGCGTGTGCGCGAGCTCTTCGCGAACGGCGTCGCCCGCACGCTCCCGGTCGTCGACGACGAGGGGAAGCTCCAAGGGCTGGTGTCGCGTTCGGACCTTGTCTCGGCGGAGGGCACCGTCAAAGACGTCATGACCCCGTCCGCGCACGCGCTGCCGTACGAGGCGCCGCTCCCGTACGCGGTGTCGCTCCTCGCGCAGGAGGACGTCGGCGAGGTCCCGGTCGTGAAGCTGGACGGCACCGTCGTCGGCATGTGCCACGCGCTCGACGTCCTCCGCTGGGTCGCCGCGCAGCTCGGCTACGTCGCGCGGCGCAGCTGATCGTCAGTACTCGAAGCCGCTCCCGCCGATGAACTCGCGGATGACCGAGGTCGGCGGGACGTGGTCCGGATGGATCGCGACGTACTCGTCGAGCAGGCAGCGGAGGCGATGCGCGGTCGTGAACGCCGGATCGGAGGGCGGGACCTCGAGCAGGTAGCGCTCGGCGAAGACCTTGAGCACGCTCGCCTCGTACGGGAGCGACGAGTCGAAGACCGCGTCCGCGCCGGCGAGGCGCGGGAACACGTGAACGAGATCGCCGCGGCGGACCGACGGCCAGCGCGCGATCGTCGCCGCGGCGGTGTAGTTGCGCTGGTGGCGGTCGCGCACGATGCGGCGGAGGAGCCGGATGTCCTCCGGCGTCACGACGTTCACGCGATCGAGCGGCGTCGTCTGCGCGGGGTGGATGAAGATCCGGTGCACGGCCTCCGGCGGCGCCACGCCGGCGAAGAGGTCGGGATGGAGGCCGTGGATCCCCTCGACGAGGAGGACGTCGTCGCCCGCGAGGCGCAAGGTCGGGCCGCCGGCGGGGGCGCTCGTGCCGGCGACGAAGTCGTAGCGCGCGGTCGTCACGGCCTCGCCGGCGAGGACGCGCCGGACGTGGGCGCGGAGGAGGTCGCCGTCGATCGCCTCGATCGCCTCGAAGTCGAGCTCGCCGTCCTCGTCGCGCACGGTGCGCTCGCGATCCACGAAGTAGTCGTCGAGCGAGAGCGCGTGCGGGCGCATCCCCTCGACGAGGAGCTGGACGACGAGGCGCTTGATGAACGTCGTCTTCCCCGACGACGAGGGGCCCGCGACCGCGACGACGCGGACCGTCCCGCGGCGGCGCGTGATCTGCTCGGCGAGGCGCGCCACCCACTTCTCGTGGAAGCCCTCCGCGACGCGGATCAGCTCGGGCACTCCGCCCGCGACGCAGCGCGCGTCGAACGCGCCGACGCTGTCGATGCCGAGCCCCGCGAGCCACCGCCGCGACGCGATCGCCATCTCGCCGCCATGACGAGGGATCGCGCGCGCGGGCAGGTGAGCGTCGTGGCTCGGGAGGTGGAGGAGGAGGCCGTCCGCGTGCGGCGCGAGCGTGAAGGGGCCGAGGCGGCTCGCGCGCGGGACGAGCGGTCCGGTCGCGAGCGCGTAGGTCTCGCCGCAGCGACCGACCGCGACCGCGGGCGCGTGCCGGCTCGCGAGGAGGGCGCGCGAGATCTCGCGCTCGGGGAGCTCCGCCCGCGCCTCGTCGAGCGACCAGATCTCCTCGCGCAGAGGGACGTCCTCCGCGATCAGCCGCTTCGCCTCCGCCTCGATCGCCGCCGCCACGCGCGCGTGATCGACGTCGGCCGGCAGCGCGAGCACGCACGCGTCCTCCAGCACCGCGCTCGTACGGATCGCGAGGGCGGGCGCGACGCGGCGCGCCGCTTCGAGCACGAGCAGCGCGACGCTGCGCGCGTGGATCGCGCGCCCCTCCGGCGACGCGAGCGTGAGCGGCGCGAGCTCGCCGTCGGCGACGAGCGGCGTCTCGAGCCCGATCTCGAGCCGATTGAACGTCGCTCCGACGACCGGCGCGGCGTGGTCGGTCTCGGGGAGCAGCGTGCCCGCGAGCGTGCCGGTCGCGACGACGAGCAGCTCGCCGCCGCGCACGACGCGGACCGCGAGCTTGCGCGGCGAGGAGCGCGGGTGCGCGAGGAGCGCGGCGGAGTCCGTCATCGCGGCGAGGTCGTCGCCGAGGACGCGCGCGAGCGCCTGCGTGAAGTGGAGCGCGACGCGGGCGTGGCTCAGCGCGAGCGACCGGTAGCGAGAGCGCGAGAGCCGGGCGAGCCGCATCGTGGTGTCCGCCGCGACCGTGGTCGCGCGCGGCTGCTCGCCGAGGAGGGCGAGCTCGCCGAAGTGATCGCCCGGACCGATCGTGCGGAGGTCGAGCCCGCCGCGTCCGATGCGGCCCGTGCCTTCGAGGACGAAGTACATCATCTCGCCGGCGTCCCCCTCGCGGAACACCGTCGTCCCGGGCGCGAGCGCGACCTGATCGAGCAGATCGAGGAAGGTGCCGACGTCGCGCATGCCGAGGCCCGCGAGGAGCCGCGCGCGCGCGAGGACGTCGACGTCCTCGAGTCGCTTGCCGTAGACGAGCGGATGCGGCGTGATCATCGCTTCAGATCGTGTCGACGAAGTCGCGGAAGGCCTTCGCCGTCGCTTCGATCGCCGCCTTCGACGCCGCGGTCGCCTCGCGCGCGTGCATGCGCGCTTCGAAGAGGCGCGGCTCGAGCTTCAGGCTCCAGGCGTCGCGCGCGTCGAGCTCGGCGAGGTGAAGCTTCACCCGGACCTCGTCGGCGAGCTGCTCGAGGTCGTCGAGCGCCTTGTCCACTTCCTTCCGAAATTCGGTTTCCATGATCGTGCTCCTTCTGCGGATTCTGCGGACGCGCCGATGCAAGCGCGCGGCCGGCCGCAGCCCCTGCGTCGCGTGCACGCCTTGCGCCGGCACGGCGGGTGCTCGCCGGTGGGCATGCCGGCGTCCCTCCTCGAAGCCCGCGGCGTGACGAAGGTGTATCGCATGGGCGAGGTCGACGTCGTCGCGCTGCGCGGGGTCGACTTCGAGCTCCGCGAAGGCGAGCTCGTCGCCCTCCTCGGCGCCTCCGGGAGCGGGAAGTCGACGCTCCTCAACATCCTCGGCGGCCTCGACGTCCCGACCGCGGGCGAGGTCTGGTACCGCGGCGAGGAGCTCACCCACGCCGACGACGCGCTGCTCACGAGCTACCGGCGCGAGCACGTCGGGTTCGTGTTCCAGTTCTACAACCTGATCCCGAGCCTCACCGCGCGCGAGAACGTCGCGCTCGTGACCGACATCGCCGCCGATCCGCTCGAGCCCGACTTCGCGCTCGAGCTCGTCGGCCTCGGCGACCGCGCCGATCACTTCCCCTCCCAGCTCTCCGGCGGCGAGCAGCAGCGCGTCGCGATCGCGCGCGCGATCGCGAAGCGCCCGCAGATCCTGCTCTGCGACGAGCCCACCGGCGCGCTCGACTTCAAGACCGGTCGCGTCGTCCTCGAGGTGCTGGAGCGCGTGAACCAGGAGCTCGGCACCGCGACCGCGCTCATCACGCACAACGCGCCGATCGCGGCGATCGCGCACCGGGTCGTGACGATGTCGGGCGGGCTCATCGCGCGCACGGAGACGAACCGGCGGCCGGTGCGCGCGGTGGAGGTGGCGTGGTGAAGGCGCTCGAGCGCAAGCTCCTCGGCGACCTCCGCCGGATCTGGGCGCAGGCGGCGACGATCGCGCTCGTCCTCGCGTGCGGCGTCGCGTCGTTCGTCGCGATGCGCGGCGCGTACGCGAGCATCCTGCGCGAGCGGGACGCGTTCTACGCGGAGCAGCGGTTCGGCGACGTGTTCGCGTCGGTCGAGCGCGCGCCGTCGTCGCTCGTCCCGCGCCTCGAGCTCGTCGAGGGCGTCGCGCGCGTGCACACCCGGATCGTGAAGGACGTCCTCCTCCCGATGGAGGGCGCGGTGATGCCCTCGGTCGGGCGGATCGTGAGCCTGCCTTCGCACGGCGAGCCGCCGATCGCCGCGCCGCGCCTCCGCGCCGGACGCTGGATCGAGCCCGGGCGCGACGACGAGGTCATGCTCCTCGAGTCGTTCGCGATCGCGCATGAGCTCACGCCGGGCACGACGCTCGACGCCGTGATCGGCGGGACGAAGCGGCAGCTCCGCGTCGTCGGCGTCGCGATGTCGCCGGAGTACGTCTTCGCGGTCGGGCCGGGCGGGATGATGAGCGATCCGAAGCGCTTCGGCGTCCTCTGGATGGACGAGCGCGCGGTGGCGGCCGCCTTCCGGATGGACGCGAGCTTCAACGACGTCACCCTCGCGCTCCAGCCCGGCGCGAACGAGACCGCGGTCGTCGCCGGCGTCCGCGAGGTGCTGCGCCCGTACGGCGTCTTCGCCGCGCACGGCCGCGCGCGCCAGGTCTCGAACCACGTGCTCGACGGCGAGCTCGAGCAGCTCTCGTCGTACGCCGTCGTCGCGCCCGCGATCTTCCTCGGCGTCGCGGCGTTCCTGATCAACGTCGTGCTCGTCCGGACGTTGTCGCTCCAGCGCGCGCAGATCGCGACGCTGAAGGCGCTCGGGTACACCGACCGCGAGATCGCGGCGCACTACCTGGAGCTCGTCCTCGCGATGCTGCTCGGCGGTGCGCTCCTCGGCGTCGCGCTCGGCGAGCTCCTCGGGCGCGGGATGATCTCGCTCTATCGCCCGTTCTTCCGCTTCCCCGCGCTCGCGTTCCGTCTCGACGTGCAGACCGCCGCGCTCGCGAGCGCGATCAGCGTCGCGGTCGGCGCCGCGGGGGCCTTCCTCGCGATCCGGAGCGCGGTCCGCATCCCGCCCGCGGAGGCGATGCTGCCGGAGGCGCCCGCGCGCTACCGCCGCCCCTGGCTCGAGGCGCTCGGCCTCGCGCGGCTCTTCGGTCCGCCCTCGCGGATGGTCCTCCGCGAGCTCGTCCGGCGCCCGCTTCGCGCCGCGCTCTCCGTCGTCGCGATCGCGCTCGCGACCGCGACTGTGGTCTCCGGCCGCTTCGGCGAAGACGCGGTGAGCCTCCTCTTCGACACGTTGTTCGATCGCGCGCAGCACGACGACCTCGAGGTCACGTTCGACCGCCCGCTCCCCGCGAGCGTGCGCGGCGAGATCGCGGCGCTGCCGGGCGTGATCGTCGCGGAGGGCCGGCGCGTGGTGCCGGTCCGCGTCCGCGCCGGACACCTCCATCGCGACGTCGCGCTCGTCGCGCACGGATCGAGCGCGGAGGCGCCTTCGCTCCGCGCCCTGCCGCGCTGGCCGATGGAGCCCTTCGAGCCGCCGCTCGCCGGCGTGGTGGTGAACGACAAGCTCGCCGAGATCCTCGCGATCGCGCCCGGCGACGCGGTGGAGCTCGAGCTGCTCGAGGGCGATCGCCGCGTCGTGCGCGCGGTCGTCGCGGCGCGCATCGACGAGATGTTCGGCCTCAACGTCCACGCGTCGCGAGAGACCGTGCGCCGCCTCGCCGGCGAGGAGGGCAACGTGTCCTCCGTCCTCCTCACCGTCGACCCTCCAGAGGAGGACCGGCTCCTCCAGCGCCTCGCCGAGCTCCCGCACGTCGTGTCGATCGCGCGGCGGAAGGACGTCGTCACCCAGTTCCACGATCAGGCGGACCACATGGCGGTGACGACGACGATCCTCACCCTGATGGGCGCCACGATCGCGTTCGGCGTCGTCTACAACCAGGCGCGGATCGCGCTCTCGACGCGGTCGCGCGACCTCGCGTCGCTGCGCGTGCTCGGCTTCACGCGCGCGGAGGTCTCCGCGATGCTCCTCGGCGAGCTCGGGGTGTACGTCGTCCTCGGGGTCCCGCTCGGCTGGCGCGCGGGCCAGGTGCTCGTCGGCGCGATCGCGGCGACGGCCGATCCCGAGAGCTACCGGATGCCGGTCCACGTCTCGCTCGCGACGTACGCGTTCGCGACGCTCATCACCGTGGCGGCAGCGGCCGCGAGCGCGCTCGTCGTGCGGCGAAGGGTCGACCAGCTGGATCTCGTGTCCGTCTTGAAGGCGAGGGAATGAACATGTCGAACGTCATCTCGAGGGCCAAGGAAGCGACGCCGAGCGTGGTGCGTACCCTCGACGCGCCGAGCCGTGCACCCAAGCGCACGTCGCGCCGCTGGCTCCGCCGCGGCCTCTGGGGCGCCGCCGGCGTCGCGGCCGCGGCCGCCCTCGGCTGGTCGTTCGTGCCGAAGCCGGTCCCGGTCGACACCGTCCGCGTCGCCCGCGGCGACCTCGTGGTCACGGTCGAGGAGCTCGCGCGCACGCGCGTCCGCGATCGCTACGTCGTCGCCGCGCCGCTCGCGGGGAACCTCGTCCGCATCGAGCTCCGCCCCGGCGACCAGGTGACGGCGGGCTCCGTCCTCGCGCGCATCACCCCGCTCGAGTCGCCGCTCCTCGATCCGCGCACGCGCGTGGAGGCCGCTTCGCGCGCCGCCGCCGCCGCCGCGGGGGAGCGCCAGGCGAAGGCGGCCGTCGGACGCGCCGAGGCGGCGGCGAGCCACGCCACCGACGACCTCGCGCGGACGCGCCGCCTCTTCGAGGGCGGCAGCATCGCGGAGGAGGCGGTGACGCGCGCGACGCTGGAGATGCGCTTGCGATCGGAGGAGCTCGCGTCGGCGCGGTTCGCCGCGCAGATGGCGGCGCACGAGGAGGCGATGGCGCGCGCCGCCCTCGCGCGCGTCTCTTCCGCCGGCGCGAGCGAGGGCTTCGACGTCCCGGCTCCGGCGACGGGGAAGATCCTCCGCGTCCTCATGGAGAGCGCGGGGCCGGTCCAGCCGGGGACGGCGCTCGTCGAGATCGGCGAGCCCGCCGCGCTCGAGATCGTGACCGAGGTGCTCAGCGCGGACGCGGTGCGCATCCGCCCCGGCGCGGCCGTGATCGTCGAGCGCTGGGGCGGCCCCGACCTCCGCGCGGAGGTCCGGCGCGTCGAACCGGCCGGGACGACGCGGCTCTCCGCGCTCGGGGTCGAGGAGCAGCGCGTCCCGATCGTGATCGACCTCGACGAGCCGCGCGAGCGGTGGAGCACGCTCGGCGACGGCTTCCGCGTCGAGACGCGGATCGTGATCGAGGAGAAGCGCGGGGTCCACCACGTCCCGCTCGGCTCGGTCTTCCGGCACGACGGCGGCTGGGCGGTGTGGGTCGTCGAGGGCGACCGAGCGCGCCGGGTGAAGGTGACGCTCGGGGCGCGCGGCGAGGCGAACGTCGAGATCGCGGAGGGCATCGCGGACGGCGCGGTCGTGGTCGTCCATCCGAGCGAGCGCGTCCGCGAGGGCGTGCGCGTGACGACGCCGTAGGGCGCGATTGTTGCGCGGCCGCGCAAGAACTGCGCTTTCATCGGGGGCGTGATGGGCCCGAGGAGCGGACGGCACGACTGCTGCTTCGGGAGCCCCCGTTGAGCCTCAGCACGACCGAGCCCGAGCCGATCCACGCGGAGCTGATGCGGTACGTCCGCTTCAGCGAGGACGACGCGCGTCGTCTCGCCGCCGTCCGGCCGCACGTCGCGCCCGCCTTCGTCCGCCTCGCGCAGGAGTTCTACGAGCGGCTGCGCGAGCACGAGGGCGCGCACGCGGTGTTCTCCGGCGAGGACCAGATCGCGCGCCTCCAGCGCTCGCTCGTCGCCTGGCTCGAGGGCGTCTTCGGCGGCGTCTACGACGACGCCTACTTCGCGCGCATCGAGCGGATCGGCCAGGCCCACGTGCGGGTCGGCCTCCCGCAGCGCTACGTCGTCGCGGCGATGGCGGTCCTCCGCTCGTCGCTCACCGCGCTGATCGATCGTCACGCCGACGCGGCCGCGACGCGGGACGCGCTGTGCCGGCTCCTCGACGTCGAGCTCGCGCTGATGCTCGACAGCCATCACGAGCACGTCCTCGCCCGCGTCGATCGCGCCGCGCAGCTTCCAGCCGGCGACGGCGATCAGCTCCACGTGCTCGAGCGCGCGCCCGTCCTCGTCGTCGGCCTCGCGACCGACGGCACGATCACGCTCGTGAACGGCGCCACCGAGCAGGCGACCGGGTGGGCGCGCGACGAGCTGCTCGGTCGCTCCTTCGTCGACCTCCTCGTCGCCGAGGACCGCCGCGCCGAGATCGCGCCGAAGCTCGCGGCGGGCGCGCTCGTCGACGTCCCGCTCCGCACGCGGGCAGGGAAGCGGCGCGTGGTGCGCTTCCGCATGTCCACCGCGTCACGCGATCGCGGCGGGCTCGTCGGCTTCGGCGCCGACGTAACAGAGGAGGATGAGCGCCGGGAGCAGGAGAACCGCCGGCTGCGCCTCGCTGCCGCAGGGACGCTCGTGGCGGGCCTCGCGCACGAGATCCGGAACCCGCTCAACGGCGCGAGCCTTCACCTCGCGTTCCTCGAGCGCGCGCTGACGAAGTCAGGCACGGCGGAGGCGGTCGACGCCGTGCGCACCGTGGGCGGTGAGCTGCGCCGCCTCGCCGCGCTCGTCACCGATTTCCTCGAGTTCGCGCGGCCGAAGGCGCTCGCCTTCGCGCCGGTGGAAGCCCGCCGCGTGTGCGAGCGCGCGATCCAGGAGCGAGCGGCGGACGCGGCCGCCGCCGGCGTCGCGCTCGCGACCGATTTCCCCACGAACGAGGTCGTCCTCGATGCTGACGGGCCGCGGCTCGAGCAGGTGATCGGCCACCTCCTCGACAACGCGATCGAGGCGCTTCGCGCGAGCGGCGGCCGGGTGACCGTGCGGCTGCGGCGCGAGCCGCGGCACGCGTGGATCGAGGTCGAGGACGACGGTCCCGGCCTCGGCGACGCGAACGCCCCGATTTTCGACGCTTTTTACTCGACCAAGCCGGACGGTACCGGGCTCGGCCTCGCCATCGTCCACCGGATCGTGTCGGAGCACGAAGGCGCGGTCGATGTCGACAGCCGTCCCGGATCGACCCGGTTTCGGCTAAAGCTTCCGCTCACCCGCCAAGGAACGCAGCAATGACGATCAAGGGACGCATCCTCGTCGTGGACGACGAGCCCGCCGCGCGCACCGGCCTCGAGAAGCTCCTCAAGACGTCCGACTACGAGGTCACGACCGCGGAGGACGGCGTCCAGGCGCTCGAGATCGCCGGCTCGTTCGCGCCCGACGTCGTCGTCACCGATCTCAAGATGCCGAACATGGACGGCATGACGCTCCTCGGGAAGCTCCGCGAGCAGGACAAGGACCTCCCTGTCATCGTCACGACCGCGTTCGGCGAGCTCGACAACGCGGTGGCGGCGATGCGAAAGGGGGCGGCCGACTTCATCACGAAGCCGATCGACTTCGACGTGCTCTCGCTCGCGATCGATCGCGCGATCGAGCGCCGGGCGATCCAGGTCGAGTCGGAGAACCTGAAGCGGCAGCTCCGCGACCGCGACGGCGACGGGCTGCAGGGGCTCCTCGGCACGAGCCCGGTGATGCAGAAGGTGTATCGCGTCGCGCGGCAGGTCGCGGGGTCGAAGGCGACGGTGCTGATCACGGGCGAGAGCGGCACCGGCAAGGGCGAGCTCGCGAAGGCGATCCACGCGCTCTCGCCGCGCGCGAAGATGCCGTTCGTCTCGCTCCACTGCGCGGCGATCCCGGAGACGCTCCTCGAGGCGGAGCTGTTCGGCCACGAGAAGGGCGCGTTCACCGGCGCCGACAAACGTCGCGTCGGCCGCTTCGAGCAGGCGATCGGCGGGACCTTGTTCCTCGACGAGATCGGCGAGATCCCCGCGCTCATGCAGGTGAAGCTCCTGAAGGTCCTCCAGGAGAAGACGATCGAGCGCATCGGCAGCGGCCAGACCATGCCGGTCGACGTGCGCGTCCTCGCCGCGACGAACAAGGACCTCGCGACCGAGGTGCGGGAAGGGCGCTTCCGCGAGGACCTCTTCTACCGCCTCAACGTCGTCGCGGTGGAGATGCCGCCGCTCCGGCTCCGCGGCGGCGACGTCGTCTCGCTCGCCGAGCACTTCCTCCGCCGCTTCTCGCGCGAGAACCACAAGAACATCGACGGCTTCACGAACGCCGCGCGCTCGAAGATCCTCTCCCATCGCTGGCCCGGCAACGTGCGCGAGCTCGAGAACGCGGTCGAGCGCGCCGTCGTCATGACGGAGGGCCCCTTCGTCGACGCGGACGACCTCCCGTTCACCGCCGCGCAGGCGTCGACCGGCACGGTGCGGATCCCGGGCTCGACGATGGCGGACATCGAGCGTCACGCGATCCTCTCCACGCTCGAGGCGGTCCAGGGCTCGACCGCGCGCGCGGCCGAGGTCCTCGACATCAGCATCCGCACGATCCAGTACCGCCTCAGCGAGTACGGCGTCTCGGCGCGCGAGCTTCGCAAGTAAGGCACGCCCGATGCTTCGAGGGGTGGCATGTTGGCCGCTCTTCGCGAAGACGTATGGGACACCCGCCGGCGGATGGTCGACGACCTCCGCCTCGAGCTCGAGCAGGACGCAAGAGCTGCGGAGGATCCGCGGGAAGTGCGCGTCGTCGAGACGCACCTCTCGTGGGTGCTCCTCGGCCGGGACGCGTACAAGATCAAGAAGCCGGTGACGCTGCCGTTCGTGGACTTCGCCTCGTTCGAAGCGCGCGAGCGCGCGTGTCACAACGAGGTCCGCGTCAACCGCCGGCTCGCGCCGCGGACGTACCACGGCGTCATCCCCGTCCGCCGCCGGCGCGACGGCCGCTTCACGCTCGCGGCGGGCGGCGGCCCCGTCGTCGAGTGGGCGGTCCGCATGAAGCGCCTCGACGAGGCGACGCGCGCGGACGTGCTCCTCCAGGACGGGCGGCTCGAGGGGCCGACCGTCGACGCGCTCGCGCGCATGATCGCGAGGTTCCACGCCGGCTCCCCGACCGGGCCGCGCATCGTCCGCTGCGGCGAGGCGGGCTTCGTCGAGCGCCACGTCGAGGAGAACTTCGTCGCGCTCCGCGAGACCGCGAGCGCGCTCCTCGCGCCGGAGGGCCTCGCGGAGGTGGAGGCCTGGCAGCTCGCGTTCGTCCGCAAGAGCAGCGGCGTCTTCACCGAGCGGATGAAGGCGGGCGCGATCCGCGACGGCCACGGAGACCTGCGCCTCGAGCACGTGTTCGTGCGCGGCGGCGACTTCGACGTGATCGACGCGATCGAGTTCGACGATCGCTACCGCTGGGGAGACGTCTCTGCCGACGTGGCGTTCCTCGCGATGGACCTCGCCCGCCTCGGGCGCGTCGACCTCGCCGAGCGCTTCGTCGCGACGTACGCAGAGGAGGCCGGCGACTACGACCTCTACCGCGTGCTCGACTTCTACGAGAGCTACCGCGCCTGCGTGCGCGCGAAGATCCACGCCGCCGCCGCGACGAGCGCGGAGCTCACCGATCCGGTGCGCGAGGCCGCGGCGGCGGAGGCGCGGCGGTGCCTCGTCCTCGCGCAGGCCGCGCACCGCCGCACCGCGCTCGACCCCGTCGTCGTCGTCGTCGCGGGCGGGATCGCGAGCGGGAAGACCACGCTCGCGGCGCGGCTCGCCGAGCACCTGAGCGCGCCCGTCGTCGAGGCCGACCGCACGCGCAAGCAGATGCTCGGGATCGCGGCGACGGAGCACGCCACCGCCGGCGCGTGGCAGGGCGCCTACGACCCGAGCTTCAGCGTGAAGGTCTACGCCGAGATGAACCGTCGCGCGCAGGCGGTGCTCGGCTCGGGCCGCCCCGTCATCCTCGACGGCAGCTTCCGCACCGCGGAGGCGCGCGCGCTCGCCCGCGAGCTCGCGATCGCGCACGGCGTTCCGTTCCGGCTCGTGGAGTGCCGCGTCCCGGCCGACGTCGCGCGGGCGCGGGTGGCGGCGCGGGACGCCGCCACGAGCACGTCGGACGCGACGCCCGACATCGTCGACGCGTTCGCGGCCGCGTTCGAGCCGATCCGGGAGCTCTCGCCCGGGGAGCACATCGTCGTCGACACGAGCGGCTCACTCGACGCGCCACTCGCGCGCGTCCTCGGCGAGATCGAGGCGTGGCCGCGCGGCCTCGTCGCCTGAGGCGGAGGCACGCTCACTGCATCTCTTCCGATCGGAGGTCACGTCATCATGTCCCAGCCCAACACGCTTCGCACCGTCATCGTCGCCGCCGTCGAGCCGAGCGCGGCGAGCGATCAGGTCATCCACACCGCGAGCTCGCTCGCAGGCATCGTCCCCGGCGCGGAGCTGCACCTCGTCTACGTCGTCGATCCGGGGCCGCCGCCGCACGCGATGGCGCTCTCGATCACCGACCTCGTCTCCGACGGCCGCGTCTACCTCGATCGCGCGGTCGAGCGCGCGCTCGCGGTGACGGCGGCGAAGGTGGTGGGCCACCTCGGGATCGGGGCGCCGGCGGAGCGCATCCTCCAGATCGCGACCGACATCGACGCGGACCTCGTCGTCGTGGGCACGCACGAGAAGAAGGGGCTCGGGCGCATGCTCGGCTCCGTCTCGAACAAGGTCCTCCTGAACGCGCGCTGCCCCGTCCTCGTCGCGCGCGTGAAGGAGACCGAGCCGGCGGGGCCGGAGATCGAGCCGCCCTGCCCCGACTGCGTGAACGTGCAGTTCGCGACGCGGGGCGAGAAGCTGTGGTGCGAGCGCCACGCGACGCGGCACGTCCACGGCCGCGTGCACTACGCCCTCGCGAAGGGCTACGGCGCGGGCGCGATGTTCCTCCGGCCCAGCGCGTGAGCGCCGCGTCAGCGACCGGACAGCGGGCTTGCCGCGGGCAGGCGGAGGCGGAAGGTCGTCCCGCGATCGGGCGCGGTGTCGAGCGTCACGCTCCCGCCGTGGCGCTGCATCGTCGCGTAGACCATCGCGAGCCCGAGGCCGGTGCCCTCCTGACCCTTCGTCGTGAAGAAGGGCTCGAACACGCGCTTCGCGACCTCGGCCGGCATCCCCGGTCCGTCGTCGGAGACCTCGATCCACGAGCCGCCCTCGTCCTCGCCGCTCCGGAGCGTGATCGTCCCCGCCTTCTCCGCCCCCGCCATCGCGTCGATCGCGTTCACGACGAGGTTCACGAGCGCGCTCACGATCTCGCCGCCGATCGCCCAGACCTGCCGCGGCGCGCTGAGCTCTTCGCGGATGCGGGGGACGCGCCCGGAGCCGGACGCGGCGCGCGCCTTTCCGATCGCGGCGGCCTCGCGCGCGAGGGCGTCGAGGTCGACGAGCTCGCCCTTCGTCTCCTTCTGCTGGCGGCTGAAGTCGCGGAGCCGCTCGATCGTCTGGACGCCGCGCTGGAGCGTCCCCTTCATCTCGGCGATGCTCGACTTCGCGTCGTCGGTCTTCCCGCGGTCCATCGCCATCGCGATGACCTGGAGGTGGAGCGAGAGGGGGTTCAGGATGTTCTTGAGGTCGTGCGAGATGCCGGCCGCCATCTGGCCCAGCGCGCGGAGCTTCTCGGTGCGGGCGAGCATCTCCTGCTGCGCGCGGAGCTCGGCGAACTGGCGCTCGAGCTGCTCGACGTGGGCGGCGGTGCCGAGCGCCATCGCGGCGAGGTCGACGAGGCCGTCCGCGAGCTCGAGCTTCGGCTCACCACCTCTCTTGCGGAGGAGCACGACCGCGCCGTAGAGCGCGGCGCCGGCGACGAGGGGGCGCTGGACGTGACCGGTGTAGTCGTCGCCGCACGCGCGGAGCACGCGCTCCGCGAGCTCGCCGACGTCCTCGAGGTCGACCTCGATCTCGGCCGCGGCGCCCTCCCCGCGCGCCGCCGCGAGGCGCAGCTTGCCGTCGGCGGCGAGCGAATAGACCGCGACCGCGTCGCACGCGACGTGCTCCGCGAGCGCGTCGGCGAGGAGCGCCAGCACGTCGTGCTTGCCGGACGCGTCGGAGACGATTCGCGCGAATCGCCCGAGAGTGACGATGCCCCTCTCTTGCACGCAAGCATGGTATGCCAAAGCGGATCGCCGCCGAAGCGCAAAGGAGCAACGAGTGTCCTCTCACCGCAAGTACATGGCCGTGCTCCAGCTCGATGAAGCCGAGGTCGCGAGCCGGCGCGCCTTCTTCAAGCTCACCGACGCGGACCTGGCGCGCCTCGCGTCGCTGCGGCCCTTCGCCGAGAAGGTCACGAAAGGGATCGTGGAGGAGTTTTACGCGCTCCTCCTCGGCCACCCGGAGACGAAGGCGTTCTTCGGCGACGAGGCCACGATCCGCCGCGTGAAGAGCACCCAGAGCGACTACTTCCTCGGGCTGTTCGAGGGCCGCTGCGACCTCGCCTACGTCGAGGACCGCCTCCGCGTCGGCGCCGCGCACGAGCGCATCGGCCTCGCGCCGAAGTGGTACCTCGGCGCGTACCGGCAGTACCTCGATCTCATCCGCGCCGCGCTCCGGCGCGAGCTCGGCGGCTCGCAGAGCGAGGTGGACGAGGCGTTCGGCAGCGTGCAGCGGATCGTCTTCTTCGACATGTCGCTCGCGATCGACACGTACATCGCGGCGAACCTCGAGGCGCTCGGGCGCCACCAGGCCGCGATCCGCGAGCTGTCGACGCCGGTCATCCGCGTCTACGAGCGCGTGCTGCTCCTGCCGCTCGTCGGCGCGATCGACAGCCATCGCGCGCACCAGGTGATGGAGAGCGTGCTCCTCCACATCGTCGAGGCGCAGGCGAAGTGCATCATCATCGACATCGCCGGCGTCCCCGTCGTCGACACTCGCGTCGCCGACCACCTCCTCAAGACGACGGCGGCGGTCCGGCTCCTCGGCGCGCAGACGATCCTGACCGGGATCACGGCTCAGGTCGCGCGCACGATGGTGCAGCTCGGCGTCGACATCTCGGCGATGCACACCGTCAGCCGCCTCAGCGACGGGATCGAGCTCGCGCTCGGCATCGTCGGGAAGCGCATCACGGAGCAGGCCTGATGCGCGGGCAGATCCCGATCATGCGGATCGGTCCGACGCTGCTCGCGACCGTGCACATCGAGCTCCGGGACGCGGTCGCGGAGGCCTTCCAGGAGGACGTCCTCGAGAAGATCGAGAAGACGGGGTCGACCGGGCTCGTCATCGACATCAGCGGCCTCGACATGGTCGACAGCTACGTCGCGCGCATCGTCGCCGAGACGGGGCGGATGGCGAAGCTGATGGGGACCTCGACCGTGCTGGTGGGGATGCGGCCGGAGGTGTCGGCGACGCTGATCCGGATGGGCTACGCGATGGAGGGGGTGAAGACGGCGCTCGACGTCGACGACGGGCTCGCCCTCCTCGGGCACGTCGTGCCCCCGCGCCGGACGACGTGATGGCGCCCGAGATCGTCACCGCGCAGGACTTCAGGCTCGCGACCGAGGACGACGTCCTCGTCCTCCGGCGGCGCGTGCGCGAGCTCGCCGAGCAGCGGAAGTTCGACACGTTCGCGATCGCCGCGGTGACGACGGCGACGAGCGAGCTCGGGCGTAACGTGCTCGTGCACGGCAAGGGCGGCGAGGCGGTGGTGGAGGAGATCTCGGACGGGTTCCGCACCGGGATCCGGCTGACGTTCTCGGACAAAGGACCCGGCATCCCCGACATCCCGCGCGTGATGAACGGCGGCTACAGCACGGCGCGGTCGATGGGGCTCGGGCTCTCCGGGAGCAAGCGCCTCGTCGACGAGTTCGAGCTCGACTCGAAGGTCGGGCACGGAACTCGCGTCACGGTCACGAAGTGGAAGCGCTTCTGACGCAGCAGTGGATCGGAGACCGCGGCATCGACGTTCGCGACGAGGCCTCGCTCACGCTGGTGCGGGAGGCGATCCGCGCGCTCGGGGCGCGCGACGAGCTCGTCGACCGCGCCGTCCTCGTCGCGAGCGAGCTCGGGCGGAACCACCTCCGCCACGCGCGCTTCGGTGAGATCGCGGTGCGCGCGATCGATCGCGGGATCGAGATCGTCGCCGTCGATCGCGGGCTCGGGCTCACCGACGTCTCCGCCGCGCTCGACGCCGCGCCGCGCCCCCGCGGCTCGCTCGGCGTGGGGGTCAGCTCCGTGCGCCGCCTCGCGTCGGAGGTCGACATCGACGTCCGTCTCTTCGAGGGGACGTGCTTCATCGCGCGCGTCCTCGAGCGGGACGTGCCGCGGCGGCGCGAGGTCGGCGTCTACGGGCGGCCGTACCCCGGCGAGCACGTGAGCGGCGATCACGCGCTCTTCGTGCGGACGGACGACGCGCTCGTCCTCGCGGTCTGCGACGGCCTCGGGCACGGACCCGCCGCGCGCGCCGCGGCCGACGCGGCGATGCGCTACTTCGTCGAGCACGCGGGCGCCGCCCCGGCGACGCTGCTCGAAGGCGCGCACCAGGCGCTCGTCGGGACGCGCGGCGTCGTCATGGCGGCCCTTCGCGCGACGGCGACCGAGCTCGAGGTCGCCTCGGTCGGCAACGTCGACGTGCAGGTCGTGGCCCCGCGCTCGGTGCGGCGCTTCGGCGGATCCTCGGCGGTGGTGGGGGGGCGGCCCGGTCCGGTGAAGCCGCGCGGCGAGACGGCGGCGCTCGCGCCGGACGACGTCATCGTCATGTCCACCGACGGGCTCACCTCCAAGCTGTCGATCGAGCACGACTACCCGCTCCTCCGCGCGCACCCCGTCGCGATCGCCCAGCGCATCCTCGAGCGCTTCGGGCGCGACAACGACGACGGCCTGGTCCTCGTCGCGCGCTGACGCAAGAGCTGCGCGGAGGTGCAAATCCTGCGTCAGCGACGGCGGAGGCGCTTGAGGACGTCGAGGTCTTTCGCGACGGCGACGAGATAGAGCACGAACGAGAGCGTCCCGATCACCTGGCCGACCGAGAGCGCGACGAGGACGGGCCAGACGGTGGGGACGAAGACGGAGAGCACCATCATCGGCAGCGCGACGAGGCCGAGCCAGCACGCGATGCGTACGAGCTTGTCGGTGCTGGGGAGGCGGGGGAGCTTCACGGCAGCGGCAGCTCCTTGCCGATCTTCGTCATCGGGTGCGCGTAGCCGTGGCAGCCGGGGCTCGCGCAGGAGACCTCGCCGCTGCGGACGCGATCGAGCGAGGACGCGTGATCGCCGATCGACTGCCAGCGCGGGGCCATCGTCGTGTGGCAGCTCATGCAGTTCTCGTTCGGGAGCGGGCGCCGGATGCGGATGTCGTGGTTCGATTCCTCGAGCGGCATGCTGTGGTACTCGGTCAGGTAGTAATAGACGTGGCGCATGCCGCCGAACTTGGTCATCACGTACCCGTACATGCCGTAGTCCTTGTGGCAGCCGTAGCAATTGTCGGCGCCGAAGGAGTGGTTTCGGCCGTGGACGGCGGCGAGCGTCATGCTCTTCGGGTCCTCCGAGTCGTGCGCGTGAGGCTCCATCACGTGGCAGGACCCGCAAAACGTGCGTGTCTGCGTGGCCTGGAAGCCGGCGACGTTGGCCGATCCTGCGGAGATGAGCGGCAGGACACCGAGCCCCAGCAGCAGGACCAGCTTCGCGTTCCCGGCCTGCTCGCCGTCGAGGGGCGGCCGGCGTACCAAATGCATGACGAGCAGAACCGCAGCGACGATGGCGCTTGCGGTCGCGAGCCAACCGATCCAGCCAATCCCCGCGAACGTGCCCATTCGTCCTCGTCGCCGGAGCAAGATCGGCGCCGCCGTCACTGTTACCGTAGTTGCGCTCGCCGAGCGACAGGCGTCGGCGCAGCTGCGTCTTCGCGGCGACGCGCTCGTCCAGACGCGCTCGCCGGTCGGCCTCCTCGTCCTCCGCGGGGAAGACCAGGTCCAGCCGTGGCTCGACGCCGAGACGGTGACCTGGCTCGGCACGCACACGGGCGGCGACGTGCTGACGCTCTCGGTCCGCGCGCGCCACGCGCGGAGCGGCTCCGAGGCGCGGCTCGGCCGCCAGATCGTGACGATGGGCGCGGTGCGGCCGGTGCACGTGGACGGCGTCCGCGGCCTCGTGCGCCCGTACCGCGACACGACGCTGGAGGCGTTCGCGGGCGTCCCGGTCGTGACCGGCTTCGGGTGGAAGGAGTTCATGTGGACCGCGGGCGGCCGCGCCGGCGCGTCGCTCGGCGAGCGCGGGACGCTCGGTCTGTCGTACGCGGTCCGGCGTCCGCGGAGCGGGCTCGATCAAGAGGAGGCCGGCGCCGACCTCGCGATCACGCCGGCGCGCTGGCTGACCGCCGCCGCGCGCGCGTCGTTCGACCTCGTCACGGAGGGGATCGCCGACGCGCTCGCCTCCGTCAGCGCGCAGAAGGACGACGTGCGCGTGGAGCTCTTCGTCACGCACCGCGAGCCGAGCCGGCTCCTCCCGCGGACGTCGCTCTTCTCGGTCCTCGGCGACGTGCCTGCGACGACGGCGGGGCCGACCGCGCGGTGGCGCGCGTTCCCGCGGCTCGAGCTCGTCGGCTCGGGCAGCGTGCAGACGCAGGGCGGCGCGGTCGGCGGGCAGGGGTTCGGGCGCGCGTCGCTCGCGCTCGACGACGCGTGGGCGGGGACGATCGGGCTCGAGGCGCGGCGCGTCGACTTCAACGGCGCGCGGTGGATCGGCCTCCGCGCGCTCGCGTCGGTGCCGCTCACGCAGGCGTTCCGCGCGGCGACGGAGCTCGAGCTCGTGCGCCCCGACGAGCCGGGGACGCGTCCGTCGCTCTGGCCGTGGGCGCTCGCGTCGATCGCGTGGTCGTCGCCTTCGGGGTGGGAGGTCGCGAGCGGCGTCGAGGCGTCGTCGGGGGCGACCGAGCGCGCCTCGCTCCACGCGCTCGCGCGCGTCTCGTACGCGTTCGATCGCGCGCCGCCGCCGGGAGGTCGACGGTGAGGCTCGCGCTCCTGGCCTCGTGCTGCCTCCTCGCCGCGTGCGCGGGCGTGCTCGGGATCAAGCCGCGCAACATGGCGCGGCCGTTCGAGCATCGCGCGCACTCGAACGCGGGCGTCGACTGCCTCACGTGCCACGCCGGCGTCGGCCGCGCCGGCGACGAGGGCCCGCTCCACCTCCCCGAGACCGCGACCTGCATCGGCTGCCACACGCGGCCCCACGACACGCGGACGTGCAGCGGATGCCACGGCGATCACCGCACGCGCGAGGAGGTCCGGCTCGCGCGGACGCACCTCAGCTTCGCGCACGACCGGCACGTGCCCACCCTCGGCGGGCAGTGCGTGCCGTGCCACGCGGCGGCGGGGAAGACGGAGCAGGCCTCGCTGCGACCGCCGATGGCGCAGTGCTTCGGCTGCCACGAGCACAAGGACCAATGGCAGACCCGGGAGTGCTCTGCGTGTCACGTCGACCTGCCGCGCGAGCTCGCGCGTCCGTCGAGCCACGTGTTCCACGAGGGCGACTTCGTGCGCGAGCACGGCATCCGCGCGGCGTCGGCGCGCGACCTCTGCGCGACCTGCCACGCCGAGCCGTTCTGCGCGAGCTGCCACGGCGTCACGGCGCCGGTGCTGCCGTGGCGCCTCGCGTTCGATCGACCGTCGCTCACCGGCTTGCACCGCGCCGGCTTCCGGCAGCGCCACGCCGACGAGGCGCGCGCGAGCCCGGGCCTCTGCACGACGTGCCACACCGGCGGCACCTCCTGCGCCGAGTGCCACGAAGGCCGTCAGCTCGCAGCGGGGACGGGGCGGAGCCCGCATCCGCCGGGGTGGGTCCGCGCGCGCGGCGGCGAGCACGGGCGCGCGGCGCGGATGAACCCGCTCTCCTGCGCGACCTGTCATGGCGGCTCCGGCGAGGCGCTCTGCGTCGGATGCCACCGCGTCGGCGGACCGGGCGGCAACCCGCACGGCCCCGGCTTCGCGAGCAGCCTCGACGCGCAGCGCGATCAGCCCTGCCGGCAGTGCCACGCGCCATGAAGCTCGGGCGCGCACGGCTCGTTCTCCTCGCGCTCGCGGCGCTCGCCGCCGTCGCGGCGGTCCTCGTGTACGTGTTCGACAAGCGCGTCGAGCCACGCTCGCCGGTCGAGCAGGTGCCGGTGACGTGGACCACCGCGCGCGACGCGCCGATGCACGTCCTCCACGTGCAACAAAAGAAGATCGCGTGCACGGAGTGCCACCAGGCGGAGGAGGCCGGCGCGACGAAGCCCGCGCCGGCGAGCGTGTGCGCGAAGTGCCACGCGCCGCAGGACGAACGCGGGCACCACGGCAAGGGCGACGCGACGACGACGTGCCTCGACTGCCACGCGTTCGGGATGCGCGCGCCGGCGTCGTGCAACGCGTGTCACGCGAAGGAGCATCGCTCCGCCGCCGCGCCCGCGCTCGCGCAGCACGCGAGCGTGGAGATCGCGTGCACGGAGTGCCATCGCATCCACGCCGAGACGCGCGTCGTGCCCGCCGACTGCACGACGTGCCACACGCAGGTGACGGCCCGGCACGGCCGCTTCGAGGTCGCGCCCGAGGTCCCCAACGTCGGGCTTCTCTCGACGCCCGCCCCGAAGGAGGAGCCGCGCTCCACGCCGGGGCCCGACGCGGGTGCGGCGCACGACGTGTGCTCGGCGTGCCACGCGCCGCACACCGCGAAGGAAGCGGCCGGCGCGAAGTGCGTCACGTGCCACGCCAAGCCGCACGAGAAGCACGCCGCGTGCACCACCTGCCACGAGCCGCACGCGGCGCGGCGGGAGGCGGTAAAGGCATGCGACGGTTGCCATACGGCGAAGGTCGCCGTGCGCGCGGTGACGGGTCACGCCGCGTGCGCCGGCTGCCACGCGCCGCACACGCCGTCGAACGCGAAGGCGGCGTGCACGACGAGCTGCCACGCGCAGAAGCCGGTCCTCACGAAACATGAACAATGCACGCAATGCCACGACGTGCACCGCCCCGACGTCCGGCCCGAGGCGGCGTGCACGACGTGCCACGCGAAGGTGACGCCCCAGCACCCCGCCACCGGCGGCAAGACGTGCATCGGTTGCCACGCGCCGCACCCGAAGACGCCGGTCGTCGCCGCGGCGTGCTCGTCGTGCCACACGACGATGAAGGACGACCGCGCGGCGCACGCTTCCTCGGTCGCCGGTGCAAAAAGTGTACTATGCACACAGTGCCACTCCCCGCACGAGTTCCGGCTCGCGGGGCAGGGGACGAAGCTCTGCGCGAAGTGCCACGAGCCGAAGATCGCCGCCGTCGCCGCGCGGCCGGGCCACGCCGACTGCGCGAAGTGCCACGGGTCGGCGCACACGCCGATCGCGAAGCCCGCGTGCGCGAGCTGCCACGCGGCCGAGACGCAGAGCGCGCCGCGAGGCCACGCGGCGTGCACCAGCTGCCACGACGCGCACTCCGGCTCGCTCGGCGCGCGCGCGACGTGCACGAGCTGCCACACGAACAAGAAGGACGCACCCCACGCGCACGCGACCGCGCAGGGCTGCGCCTCCTGCCACCGCCCGCACGGCCCGAAGGGCCCTGCAGAGCCCCCGCCCTGCGCGACCTGCCACGCGAACACGACGCGCGTGGCCCTCCACGCGAAGCCCGGCCACGCGACGTGCACGAGCTGCCACACCGCCCACGGCGGCCCGCGCTCCGATCGCGCGACCTGCACCGGCACCTGCCACACCGATCGCCGCGACCATCAACCCGAAGCGAAGGTCTGCAAGGGCTGCCACCTTTTCCGGCAGTGACGCGCGTCCGAGCCCTCGCTACTCGGGCACGCGCGCGAGCTCGGCCCAGAGCGCGTCGACGTCGAACACGAGGCCTTTGCATCCTGGAACAGGATCGACGCGGCCGGCGGTCACCCCCACGACCTTCGTGTAGTTGCCCGGCGCGCTTCGCTCGAAGATCTCGAAGCTCCCGAGCGCGGGATCGACGATCCAGTAGTAGCGAACGCCGAACGCCGCGTATTCGGCCATTTTCTCGACTCTGTCACGTCGCTCGTCGCGCGGTGAAGGCGTCACCACCTCGACGACGATGTCCGGCGGATTCACGAGCGGACCTCGCCGCGGGGGAGGAGCGCTCCCGGGGAGGAGAACGAGCAGATCGGCCTTTCGCCCGCGGTTGGCGGCCACGACCATCTTCACTTCGGACCCCGCCACGAACCCCTGCGCGCCCAACCATCCCCGCAGGAGCACCGCGAGCCAGGTCACGGCGAGCTCGTGTACGAAGTCCGCCGCCTCCTCGTCCTCGACATGGTCGACGACGAACTCTCCGGCGACATCCTCGCCCAGCTCGAGCCACTCCTCGAGTGTCGAGACGGGCCGCTCTCCAGCAGCCGGCAGCTCGCTCAACGGGGCCACGACGCTTGCACCACGAGAAGGTAGCACGAGGCCCGGGAGCGGACGACCGGGGCCAGCGCGTCATCGCAGCGCGTGGTCGACCACGCCGTCGACGTGGGCGGGGCGCGCGGCGGGGACGAGCGTGTCGCCGGCGACGCGGCCTTCGTGGCAGATCCCGCCGTTGCAGGTGGTGACTTGCGCGTGGGGCGGGGGCGGCGGCGCGCCGTGGCAGCTCCCGCACGTCGTCGCTGTCGCGGCCGTCCACGCGGGGGCGCGCGTCGCGCCGCCGGCGCCGTCGTGGCAGTAGGTGCCGGCGCAGGTCTTCGTCGCGGGATCGTAGCTCGCGCGGCGGCCGCCGCGGACGGCGAGGCCGGTGAAGCGCACCGCCGCGAAGCCGCGGCCCTCCGGATGGCGCGCGCCGGGCGGCTCGTGGCACGTCTCGCACGGGACCGGGCGGCCGTTCGCGGGCGACGCGTGCGCCGCGTGCGCGCCGGTGGCGGGCCACGGATCGTCGCCGCGCCCGTGGCACGCGCCGCAGCGGCCGCTGCCGTCGCCGAGGTCGACCTTGCCGTTCATGTGGAGGGCGCCGCCCGCGATCGCCGTCCCGTCCGCGTTCGCCTCGTGATGGCACGTCGTGCACGTGCCGAAGTAGTGGTTCGGCGGCGGCGAGAAATGGCAGTCGTTGCACGTCACCCTTGCCTCGCCCCACGCCGGCGCGGGCCGCTGTCCGCCGCGCGCGTGGCAGGTGCCGGCGCATCGCTTCTCGTTCGGATCGAAGCGCGCGGTGCGGCCGGCGACGGCGTAGTCGAACGCGACGTCGACGTAGCCGTTCGCGTGGACGCCGCTCGGCGCGCCGGTGCTCGGCGTCGGATGGCAGGTCGTGCAGGCCAGCGTCGTCGCGTGGGCCGCGTGCGTGCGGTCCTCGCGCTCCTCGGGATGGAAGCAGCGGCTGCGCGGCGGATAGGCGCGCGCGCCGTCGCCGTGGCAGGTCCCGCACGCGAGCGCGGCGGCGGGCTCGGCGTGGCAGCTCGCGCAGGACGGAGCGCCGGGCGCGGGGCGCGCGCCGTCGTGGCACGTCGCGCACGCGTCGGCGTCTCGCGCGTCGAGCATCGGCGCGTAGCGGCGCTCGCGGAGGAAGCGTGCGTGCCCGTCGCGCGAGCGCGGATCGGCGAAGCCGGCGGGATGGACGCCGCCCCCGCTCCGCGACGCGCCGTCCGCGATCCACGTCGCGAGCGTCGCGCGCTCGCTCGCGGTCGCGACGTCCGCGTGGTCGGGCCGATCGAGCGCGGCGAGGATCGGCGCGACAGTGTCGCTCGATGCAACGGCGGCGGCGCGATCGCCGCCGACGCAGCCGATCGCTCCGATGTACGTCTCGGCGCTCCAGCTGCCGGCCGGCGCAGCGCCGCCGTGACAGCGGACGCAGCGCGCGGCGAAGAGCGGCGCGACGTGATCGGTGTACGTGACGGGCGCGCGGCGATCGTCCGTTCGCTCGCACGCGGCGAACGCACCGACGGCGCCGAGGACGGCGAGCGGCCAGAAGCGCACTGGCGCATCGTATGCAATTGTTCGTCCGATCGGAGCCACGACCGAAAAGGACGACGCGCACCGGGACGCCGACGCGCAAGACGTGCGTCGACGCGCAAAGCCCGCGCTGCGGCGGCGCGCGCGAGCGCGACAAAAGCCTGACGCTGGACTCATGGCGCGAACTTGGCATAAGGCTCCTCCCTCATGAGATTGACCCGTTCGCTCACCCTCGTGCTCTTGCTCTCCGGCGCCGGGACGGTCGCCGCGATCGCTGCGTGCAGCAGCGGCGACGACGGCGCAGCCGGCCCGGCCGGTCCCGCCGGCCCTGCGGGCCCGGTCGGCCCCGCGGGCCCTGCCGGCGCGGATGGCCTGCCCGGCTCGATCGCCGACGCCGGCAACCCCTTGACGCAGGGGGCGTGCACGACGCCCTGCCATACGTTCAACGGCGTCGTCGATCAATGGCGCTTCAGCCATCACTCGCATCCGCAGAACAACGAGATCGGCACCGGCGCGTGCGGCAACTGTCATGGAATCGACGGTCTGCAGCAGCGGCTCGCCGGCAACTACGTCGTCGCGCCCGACGCCGGCACGCCGGTCGGCGTCGAGAAGGGGCACGTGAACTTCACGACCGCGTCGGGCACGGTCGCGGAGATCAGCTACGGCGGCGCGACCACGATCGGGCGCATCCACTGCTCGACGTGCCACGACTTCAACGCGACGAACGATCCGCACGTCACCGGGAGCTACTCGCCGGGACAAGCGCCGCTCCGCGTCCCCGGCGGCGTGGACGACGAGGTGCTGATCGAGAAGACGCCGGGCACGCCGCCGCTCGTATCGACCGGCACGCCGGTGAAGTACCGCGCGGCGAACACCTGCGTCTTCTGTCACAAGTCGCGCAAGGACGTGACGCTGTACATCGGCGCGAACAACGCGCTGAGCTCGGTGCGCTGGGGTCCGCACGACGGACCGCAGTCGGACCTGTTCTCGGGCGAGGGCGGCTATCACTTCGCGGGTCAGCCGTACTCGAAGTCGACGCACACGACGATCGCGAACGCCTGCGTAGCGTGCCACATGGCGCCGGTCGCGGCGAACGGCGGCGTGCCGGACCACACGATGAAGCCCTCGCTCACGTACTGCAAGTCCTGCCACCAGAACTACAACGGCCAGACCTTCGACGTGCAGAGCGGCCAGTCGATCGTGAAGAACGCGCTCTTCGAGCTCCAGGCGGCGCTCAACGAACGAGGCATGCTCACGCGCTCCGCGACCGCGCCGTACTCCGCGCTCGGTCCCGACGCGCTGTCCGACGGCCAGTTCCACCTCGACGCGGTCCGACCCGGCGGGGGCGACGGCGGCGCGAACATCGTCGCCGACGGCCCCACGGCGGGTGCGATCTACAACTACCTCGTCGTTGCGCGGAGCAAGGACCTCGGCGTCCACAACCCCACCTACGCGAAGCAGCTCCTCTGGGACTCGATCCGACAGATCAAGAACTGCGCGGCGGTCGTGGGTCCGTGCCCGACGAGCCTCGCGTCGCGCCCGAACTGACTCAGGCGTCTTCCCAGTCGGTCCACTCGACGGGGTGACGGGCGAGGTACTCCTTCACCGCGACGCCGATCGTGGGGAAGAAGAACTCGCGACCGATGCGCTTCTCGAGGCCGTAGCGCTGGAGCCGGTCCTTGACCGGGTCCTTCAGCTCGGCGAACGCAAGCTCCGCGTCGAGCTTCCCCAGCTCGACGTCGAGCTCCTCGAGCATCTCGGCGGCGGTGGTGTCGACGTCGGTGATGGGCTCGGCGGCGACGACGACCCATCGCGTCGGCGTCGCCGCCGCCGCCGCCTGCGCCGCCTCGAGGACGCGCGCGCGGAACAGGTCCGCGTTCGCGAAGAAGAGCGGAGCGTCCCAGCGCAGGATGACGAGGCCGGGCACCTGGCGCGCGTTCGGGTAGCGCTTCACGTCGTGGTAACCCTTCACGCCGGGCGCGCGCCCGAGGATCGCGTCGTGCGGTCGCCACACGCGCCGGACGACGTCGAGGAGCGACGTCGCGACCGCGACGGCGATGCCCTTCACGACGCCGAGGGAGGCGACGGCGGCGAAGGCGACGAGGGCGAGGAGGAAGTCGGAGCGGCGCACCTTCCACGCGCGGCGGAGCGTGCCGGCGTCGAACATGTTCACTGCGGCGGAGATGACGACGGCGGCGAGGGCGGTGCGCGGGAGGTCGGCGAGCAGCGCCGGCGCGAGCACGAGGAGCACGACGATCGCGACCGCGCCGACGACGCCGGTGAGCTGCGTGCGCGCGCCGGCCGCCTCCGCGACCGGCGTCCGCGAGGCGCTGCTGCTGATCGGGAACCCGCCGAAGAGGCCGGCGCCGACGTTGGCGAGGCCGAGCGCGACGAGCTCGCGGTTCGCCTCGACGCGGTAGCCGTTGCGACCGGCGAAGGTCCGCGAGACGACGCTCGTGTCCGCGAACGAGACGAGGGCGATCCCGATCGCGGTGACGACGAGCTCGGGCAGCTCGCCGAGCGCGACGCGCGGAAGCGCGGGGACCGGCAGGCCGCGCGGGACGACGCCGACGACGGCGAGCCGCTCGTGGAGGTCGAACACCTTGACCGCGAGCGTCGCGCCGATGACGGCGACGAGCACGCCCGGCGCTCTCGGCGCGACCGCCCGCGCGACGAAGATGACGGCGAGGCACCCGCCGCCGATCAGGAGCGACACCGCGTCGACGCGCCCTGCCGCGACGCCGTGGAGCAGCTCGGGGGCGCCGTCGAGGACGTCGGCGGCGTCGACGGAGAAGCCGAGCAGCTTGGGGAGCTGCGTGATCACGATCGTGAGGCCGATCCCGTTCATGTAGCCGACGCGGACGGGCTTCGAGAGGAGCTCCGTCACGAAGCCGAGGCCGAGGAGCCCCGCCGCGACGCACAGCCCGCCGGTCATGAGCGCGAGCACCGCCGCGAAGGCGACCGCGCGCGCCGGATCGTGGGGCGCCTTCGCGACGACGACGACGGCGATGAGCGCGGTGAGCGCCGAGTCGGGCCCGAGCACGAGGATGCGCGAGGGCCCGACGAGCGCGTAGACGAGGAGCGGGAGCACGGTGGCGTAGAGGCCGGCGACGGCCGGGAGCCCGGCCGCCTCCGCGTAGCCCATCCCGGCCGGCACGAGGAGCGTGGTGAGCGCGAGGCCTGCGCCCACGTCGCGCACGAGCCACGAGCGCTGGTAGTGGCGCGCCGTCCAGAGCCCTGGGAACCAGGAGCGGACGCCTTTTTCCGGAAGTGGCGGGATGACCCTGCCGTCCTTGCCGCTCACCCGTGCAGCATACGCGCGGCGGCGCATCGTTTGCGCCGGCATGCGCCTCGCACCCGGGTGTCGTCGAAGCCCATGATGAACGCCCATCTCCCAGTCCTGTCCCTCGAATGGCCCACCGGTCGCGACGACGGCCTCGCGCGGCGCGAGCGCGAGCTCGCGACGAGCCTCGACGAGGTCGCGCAACACGTCGCGACGGGTCAGGTCGAGAAGGCGCGCGCTCGCCTCCGCGCCGCCAGCGAGGCGATCGCGGAGCTGCCGCGTTCGCGCGGGGGGCAGGAGCTCCGCGCGCGCGTGAAGGTCGAGCGGTCGCGCCTCGGTTGGGCGGCGGCCGGGCTCGAGCCGGCGTACACGTTGCCGGTCGCGTTCGCCGAGGCGCTGGAGGCGCGGGCGGAGCTCGGCGCGATCCCACCCGCGGGTCTGCGCGCGGACGTCGCGACGTTGATCGCGGGCATCGCGTGCGACATCGGCGACGGCGCGACGCTGGAGCGCGCGCGCAGCGCCGTCGGCGACACGGCGAAGGCGCTCGACGCGGAGGGCGCGACGCACGCGGCCGCGTCGCTCCTCGACGACCGAGCGGCGATCGAGCTGCGAATGGGCCACGCCCAACGCGTCGCGTCGCTCCTCGATCGCGCGTCGGAGCACGTCGACGGCGGCACGGACCTCGCGGACGTGCGCCATTTGATGGCGCGCCTCCCGCTCCACGGCACGGTGGCGGGCGCCCCGCGGAGCGAGGTCATCGCGGCGGCGCTCGATCATTGCGCGATGGCGGAGGGCATCTACGCGACGTTCGAGCGAAGGCGCAGCCTCGCGCGCGTCCTCGAGACGAAGGCGCGCCTCCACGCGCTCGCGGGCGACGACGCGGCGGCGGAGCGAGCGTTCCGAGCGGCGCTCGGGATCGCCGACGACATCCAGGACGTCATCGGCCTCGCGCGCATCACGGCGGGCCTCGCGGCCCTGTTCACGCGCGCCCGCTCGGCGCGCGAGGCGCTGGTGATGCTGTCGACCTCGATCGAGCTCAATCGCTGGAAGGGCTCCCCGATGGGCGTCGCCTTCGATGAACGCCTCCTCACGGAGCTCGACGATACGATCGCGCGCACGGACCCCGGCGACGAGGCCCTGGCCTCCGAGCTCGCCCGCGTCCGCGCCGAGCTCGCCGACGCCCTCGGCGCGACCGCGGCACCTTGATGTGAGCGCGCCGGCTCGTCGGGCGAACGACGTGAGGCTGGTTGCTCCGTGTCAAGACGTGCGACGATGCGTGGACCTCGATGGCGGACAAGAAGACTCACTTCGGACGTGCGGGGGAGTACTACGGCATGTCCGAGCTTCTCCTTCGCGGCTGGAACGTCGCGGTGCCCGTCGTCGACGTCGGCGACGATGTGTTCGTCATCGACGACAACGACAAGACCACGTGGCGACTTCAGGTGAAGTCGGCGGAGACCGGGCCGATCGCGGAAGCCGACGGGAATGGCGTGAAGGCGAGGTTCAAGCTCTCTCGCACGCAGCTCAGGTCCCTTCAACGGATCGAGCTATTTTACATGCTCTTGATCCGTGTCGATGCGTCGTGGCGCTTCCTCGTCATCCCGCGACCGGAGCTCCTCGAGATCCGAAACACGTACGTTGCAGCAGCAGCCGACCGTGAAGGGCCGGGACGGCGTCCGCTCGGCGACGACACCGCGACGACGGATGGACTTCCGTTCGAGGTGGTGCTGCGAGGTGAGGACGCGACGGGTTGGGGAGCATCGCTCACCCCATACCTCGAGCGGTGGCCCGAGACTCTCCCTGTCGTAGCCGGCGGTCCGGGGACGATCGCGTGAAGCCAGCGGCTTCCGAGCTCGACGTTACAACCGAGGTAGCTCCTGATCCGTCACCGCGTCGCGAAAAGTAACGCCGCCGAGCGCAATAAGTCGCTCCTCGGTGAGTCCGGTGAGGAGCTGAATGATCTGCGGCGCGATCGCTCCCTGAACGTGCTCGTAGTCGGCCTTCGTCTCGTGCGCGATGAACACTCGCGGTCGCACGTGCACGGCCGAGCCCAGCTCCTTCCGCAGTCGATCGAGCGACCGTGGCTCGAGCGCATATGTTGCTCCGTCACGATCGACACCGCGAAAGATCACGAGCGGCGCTGGGAGCTCTCGAGCGGCTTGAGCACTCATTGCGTACAGTATGCGGCCGCGGGCGCGATATCGCGAGCCCGATCCGCGGTGTCTTGAAGGCGCGCGCGGGTGCCGATGCGCGAGCTCTGCGGGATCACGCCGTGTCCTCCGGTCTCCTCGACAGCCAGTCGCCGTCGACGGACGCCTGGATGTTCGACGCAAGACTGAGCAGCCCGGAACGCGAAGGGCGGTCGCCGTAGTACGCCTCGATGCGCGCGAGGACCGCCTCGGCAGAGACGCGACCGCCGGCTTCCGCGAGGCTGTTGCGTACGAGCTCGAGCCGCGTCGGGACGCGCGTCGACTCCCACGTCGCGAGCCCCAGCGCTCCGCTCGTGCTGAATCGGAAACGGCCGTCCGCGCGCAGGCCCGACATGGTCAGCTCCGCCGTCCACCGCGCGTGGTCCGGCGACAATGCGCGGACCTCCTCGTGCGCGTGGACCTCCGACAAGCCGCGCTCGCGGCGCGCGAGGACGGCCTCGACGTGCGCGGCAGCCTCGGCGATCGCGCTCGCTCCGCCGGGGACGTCGCGCGCGAGGAGCCCGATGCGCTCCCTGTCGACACGCACGAACTGCGGGCGCGTGAAGACCTGCGCGATCGCGATCTCGCTGGCGCCGAGCCGGCTTCCGAGCTTCGTGACGAGGACCCCTCTCGCGACGGGCTCGCCAGCGTCCACGAGGAGCTCCTCGAGCGCCTCGTGCACGTAGACGCGGCTCTCGTTCTCGCGGCTGCCGGGCAGGGCGACCCGAAAACGCCCGAGGTAGCGGAGCTCGCTACCGGCCTTGATGAGGGCGCCGAGCCCGTAGGCCGTGAGCCATTCGGGTATGTCATGGCTCTCGCGCAGCTCGTCGAGGAGCTCGCTCGTGTGCCACTGCCGCTCCGGACCAAGCTGCTCGACGATGCGCACGGCGGCCGGGACGAGGCGTGCTCTCCACTGGTCGAAGTCGCGGAAGTGCTCGCGGAGCCCGATCGTCCCACGGCCGAAGACGATCGCCTCGTCGGGGAGGTTCCCGATGCGCTCGATCCCGACCCGACGCGCGAGCTCGTCGCGGTGCAGTGGCTCGCTGGACGCACGGAGCACGGCGAGCAGCGCGGCGGTTCGCGAAGCCCCCAGCGCGAGGACGCGGTTCGCGCCGCGGTTCGCGCCGTCGTGGCCCACGTCGATCTGCATCGTCGCGCGCAGCTCGTTGCGGAAGTGCGCGGCGACGTGGTCGCCGAGGTTGCTTGTCGTCGCGGCCACGAGCGCATCGAACGCCGACAGTGACGCAGGCAGCGCGATCGCCTCCGCGCGCGCGCAGAGGTCTTGCCACGCCGAAGCGATCGCGGACGCCGGATGGCGCGCGAGCCACGGCGCGTCCTCGAGCTCGAACACGTGGCCCTTCTCGTCGAAGAGCGTCTCGACCACGAACTTCACGACCGCAGGCCGCGCGCACGCTTCGGCCCACCAGGGATCGCGCGCGAGCACGGAGAGCGGAGTCGCGACGTCGAGCACGGCGTCGATGCGGCGCGATGCGCGCTTGGCCCAGCCTTGCTTTCGAAGCGGCTCCTGCTTCTCGCTCGAAGCGAGGACCACGTGGAACTCCAGCCCCTTGGCCCGGTGCATCGTGGCGAGGCGGACGCCCGGGAGCCTGGGCTCCTCTTGCTCCAGCACGACCGTCGCGATGCCGGCGCGCTCGCGCGAGACCTTCCCTGGGCTCGGCGCGCTCGGCTGCGGCGCGCAGTTAGCCTGGCTTCATCGTGCTCTCGGCGGCGCTGAACGCGTCGGCGTTCGCACCGTATCAGCCATGCGCCACGTCGACCTTCCCGAAGACCGGAATGCGATCGACGAAGGAGACGCAAGCGGACCCTTCGAGGGTGATCCATTCGCGCACGTTCGGGCGAGGTTCGGGCTTCCCGGCCGGTCGCGCTAGGTCGAGTGTCGCGCGGGCCGTCCAGCCGAGCACATCCGTCCTGGTCTCTGGCGAGCGAGAGCCGGAAGTCACGTGCTGTTCTTCCGTCGCGAGAACGACACCGTTTTCGTTTGCCGAATTCTGCACTACCGACGCAGACTCCGTAGACCGTAGACGATTGAGCCGGCGCTGCGCCGCGCAGTCGCCTCCGCGTCGCGCGAATTATGCACGGCGGCGCAGCCTTTGCGGCTCTCGCGCCGCCCGTACCGCGAATCATGGCCGGGCGAGCTGGTGGTGCTGGTCTTGCACTCGGCGAGGGGTGTCATGCAAACCGTGCGAGCGATCATCGAGGCCGAGCCGCTGTGGGTGCCCGACGACATGCCGGTCGAGCAGGTCGCGGCGGCGCTCGCGGAGCGAGGGCTAGGCGGCGCGCCGGTGTGTACGCGCGACGGCGCTGTCGTCGGCGTCATCTCGAAGACGGACCTGACCGAGCACTACGGTCGCGCGGAAGAGCGCCTCGCGCGCGACCTCATGACGCCGCACGTCCTCACCGTGCGCGCCGACGCGCCGCTCGAGCTCGCGATCCGGCGGATGGCGGTCGAGAACGTCCATCAGCTCGTCGTCGTCGACGAGCGCGAGCGCTTCGCCGGCGTCGTTACGTCGATGGACATCCTCCGCGAGCTCGCGGGCTGCGCCGTGGCGGTGACGCGATGAGCCCCTCGCTCTCCGCCTACCGCCACGCCCGCGTCATCGTGCAGAGCCGGCACGCGACCGCGGTCGAGGCCGCGCTCGCGATGAAGACCAACGAGATCGGCTGCGTCCTCGTCAGCGACGGCCGCTCCGTCGTCGGCCTCGTCACCGATCGCGACCTCGCGCTGCGCGTCGTCGCGGAAGGACGCGATCCGCGCGCGACCCAGCTCGGCGACATCATGTCCACCCCCGTCACGTCGCTCGACGCGAAGGCGCCGCACGCGGACGCGATCCGGCTCATGCGCGAGCGCAACATCCGCCGCGTGCCGCTCGTCGAAGGAAGACGTGTCGTCGGGATGGCGACCCTCGACGACCTGATCCTCGAAGGAGCCGCGACCCCCGCGGAGCTCACCGCGGTGGTAGAGGCGCAGATCGCGGAGGGCGGGCCGGCGCGCACCCGTCGCTTCGACGAGTGGACGTCCTTGAAGCGGCGGCACTCGCGCGCGCTCGGGACGAAGGCGAAGCTCCTCGCGCGCATCCGCGACCGCGCGGGCGTCGAGACGAACGACCAGGCGGAGCGCGCGCTCGACGTCGTCCTCGAGTCGATCGTGCGTGGCCTGCCGCCCGGCCTCGCCGCGAGCTACATCGCGCGCCTCCCGGTCGCGCTCCGCAGCCGCTTGCGCGAGCTCGATCCCGCGTCGGCGGCGTGCCCCTCGCGGAAGCGCCTCGACGCGCGCATGGCACGCGAGCTCGGGCTCGAGCGGGCGCGCGCGAGCCAGATCACCGGCGTCGTCGTCGACGCGCTCACCGACTTCGTCCACGCCACCGATCCGATCGGTCGCCGTCTGCCGGAGGGCGTGCGCGCGATCCTCGCCCCGGGAGGATAGACCGTGCGCCCAAGGACCGACGGGAGGATCGCGGCGGTGCACGGAGGCGTCGTCGACGTCCGCGTCGAGCGCTCCGCACCACCGGCCGTGCGCGAGGGACTCCGCGTCGCCGGCAGCGGCGCGATGCTCGAGGTCCAGGCGCACCTCGAGCCGGGGCTCGTCCGCACCCTCGCGCTCGCGCCGACCCGAGGCCTCTCGCGCGGCGCGGCGGTCGAGGCGACCGGCTCGCCGCTCACCGTGCCGGTGGGACGCGCGCTCCTCGGCCGCGTCGTCGACGCGACGGGGCAGCCGCTCGACGGCGGGCCCCCCGTGAAGACGAGCGAGCAGAAGCCGATCCACCGCGCGCCGCCGGAGCTGCACCTCCACGAGACGAAGCTCGAGCCGATGTGGACCGGGATCAAGATCGTCGATCTGTTGTGCCCCTTCGCGCGCGGCGGTAAGACCGGGCTCTTCGGCGGCGCCGGCGTCGGCAAGACGCTCCTCCTGATGGAGCTCGTCGACGCCGTCGTCGCGCAGTACCAGGGCGTCGCCGTGTTCGCCGGCATCGGCGAGCGCATCCGCGAGGGCCACGAGCTCTGGCGCGACTTCGAGCGCGGCGGCGTGCTCGACCGCGCGGTCATGGTCTTCGGGCAGATGGACGCCCCGCCGGGCACGCGCCTCCGCGTCCCGCACGCGGCGCTGACGATCGCCGAGCACTTCCGCGACAGCGAGCGGCGCGACGTCCTCCTCCTCGTCGACAACATCTTCCGCTTCGTCCAGGCCGGCATGGAGACCTCCGCGCTGCTGGGCCGGCTCCCGTCGCGCGTCGGCTACCAACCGACGCTCGCGACCGAGATCGCGGAGGTCGAGGAGCGGATCGCGTCGACCGCGGACGGCGCGATCACGTCGGTGCAGGCGGTCTACGTGCCGGCCGACGACCTCCACGATCCCGGCGCCGCCGCCGTCACCGCGCACCTCGACGTGCGCGTCGTCCTCCAGCGCTCGCTCGCCGCCGCGGGCCTCTACCCCGCCGTCGACGCAGTGAGCTCGCAGTCGCGCCTCTCGTCGCCGGAGGTGCTCGGCGCGCGGCACTACGAGGTCGGCGAGCAAGTCCGCTCCGCGATCGCGCGCTACCGCGAGCTCCAGGACGTCATCGCGATGCTCGGGCTCGACGAGCTCTCGCCCGAAGACCGCGCGCTCGTCCGCCGCGCGCGCCGGCTCGAGAAGTTCCTCACCCAGCCGTTCAAGGTCTCGGAGCCGTTCACCGGCCGGCGAGGCGCGCGCGTCCCGATCGAGCGCACGATCGAGGGCTGCGCCGCGATCCTGAACGGCGAGCTCGACGACGTCGAGGAGGACCGCCTCTACATGATCGGCGCCCTCGACGACCTGGAGGTGACGTGATGGATCCGCTCCTCCTCCGCGTGCGGACGCCTTCGAGCGTCGTCCTCGACGCCCCCGTCCGCGCCGTCCGCGCCGAGGACGCGAGCGGTTGGTTCGGCGTCGCGCCCGGCCGCACCGAGCTCGTCGCCACGCTCCCGGTCGGCCTCGTCGTCTACCGCGACGACGAGGGCGAGGGCTTCATCGCGGTCGGCGGCGGCCTCCTTCACCTCTGCGGCCGCGAGTGCCGCGTGATGGTGCGCGACGCGGTCGCGACCCGCAGCCTCGCCGCGGTGGGGCCGGAGCTCGAGCGCTACGTCGATCGCCGCGAGCGTCGCATCGCGCGCGAGCGCGGCATCATCGACGACCTCGCGCGCGAGGCGCTCCGCCGTCTGGTCGAGAGGGGGCGCCGATGACATCGCACGAGGACCTCGCGCGCGGGGCGGCGAAGAAGGCCGAGCGGCTCGCGCGCGCGCGCCGCATGCGCACCGATCTCTGGACGTCGCTCGTGCGCGTGGTGGGGCTCGGCTGGGTGCTCGTGCTGCCGCTCGCGCTCGGCGCCGCGGGCGGCAGGCTCGTCGCAGAGTGGCTCGATCGCCCTCGCCTCGCGCTCGTCGGCGTCGGGCTCGGGCTCGCCGCCGGCGCCTACGGCGTCTACGCGCAGGTGAAGCGCGGGCTCGAGAGCGACGACGAGAGGAGCGACGAGCCATGACAACCGCGCTGCAGATCGTGATCGGCCTCGTCCTCGGCGGCCTCGGCGCGGGGGTCCACCTCGCGATCACGCGCTGGCGCGTGGCGCTCGCGGCCGAGCGCGGCGCCGCCGCTGCGCTCGTGACGATGCCGCTCGGCCTCGTCGCCCTCGGCGTCCTCGTCCTGATCGCGGCGCGCATCTCGCCGGTCGCTGCGTGGGCCGCGCCGGCCGGGCTCTTCGCGGTGCGCCTCGCGGTGCTCCGGAGGGTGAGGCGATGAACCCGTTTCCGCGAGCGCTGGCGTCGGCGGGGCCGTTCGTCATGACCGACAGCATGCTCGTCATGCTCGTGATCTCGATCCTCCTCCTCGCCGCGGGCCTCGTCGCGCTCAGGATCCCGCGCGCGCGTCACGCGCTCGAGATCGGGTACGAGGTGCTCGAGCGATCGATCGTGACGTCCACCTCCGCCGACGTCCGCGCGCTCGTCCCGCTCATCGTGACGATCTGGGTCTTCCTCGGCGTCGCGAACGTCATCAGCCTCGTGCCCGGCGTCGCGACGCCGACGCGTGACCTCTCGCTCGCGGCGTCGCTCGCGCTCATCTCCTTCTTCGCGGGGCACGTCCACGCCGTCCGCACGCACGGCCTCGCCTACCTCCGCCACTACATCGAGCCGACCCCGTTCCTGCTCCCGTTCAACATCATCGGAGAGCTCGGACGAACGATCGCGCTCGCGCTGCGCCTGTTCGGCAACATGTTGTCCGGGCAGCTCGTCATCGCGATCGTGGTCTACCTCGCGGGCCTCCTGATCCCGGTCCCCCTGATGCTCCTCGGCGTCCTGACCGGGCTCGTCCAGGCCTACATCTTCGGGGTCCTCACGCTCGTCTTCGCCGCGAGCTCCCTCCGCGAGACGAGCCAACACGTACGAAAGGAGGTCACATGACCGCCCAGGACTGGATCTCGATCGTCAGCATCATCACCGCCGGCATCACCGTCGCGGGAGGCTCGTTCGGCGCCGCGCTCGGTGAGGGCCGCGCGCTCGCGCAGGGGCTCGACGCGATCGCGCGCCAGCCCGACTCGGCGAGCACGATCACGCGCACGCTCTTCGTCGGCCTCGCGATGGTCGAGTCGTCGGCGATCTACCCGCTCGTCATCGGCCTCATCCTCCTGTTCGCCAACCCGTTCGTGAGGTGACGTCATGGGCCTCAGCTTCACGAGTCTCCTCTTCGAGACGGTGAACTTCCTCATCCTCGTCTGGGTGCTCTCGCGCTTCGTCTACCGCCCGCTGAAGAAGAGCCTCGCGGAGCGTCGCGCGGCGGACGAGAGACTGCGCGTCGAGGCGGAGGCCAAGCGCGACGAGGCGACGCGCGCGCTCGAGGAGATGCGAGAGAAGCACAAGGAGCTCGGCGAGCTCCGCGAACGCGTCATGCGCGAGGCGGCCGAGGACGCGGCCGCGATGCGCGCGCGCCTGCTCGCGGAGGCGAAGGACGACACCGCGGCCGCGCGGGCGCAGGGCGAGCGGCTCCTCGACTCGGAGCGGGAGGAGGCGCGCGCGGCGGTGCGCGACCTCGCGATCCGAGAGAGCACGCACATCGCGGCGCGTCTCCTCGCCGAGCTCTCACCGCGGGCGCTCGACGACGCGCTCGTCGAGCAGCTCGCGCGCGCGGTCCCCGAGCACGACCTCCGTCGCGACGGCGCGGGGCGCCGCGTCTCCGAGATCGAGCTGCGGTTCGCGCGTCCGCCCGCGCCGGAGGCGGTCACGCGTCTACGAAAGGCCTTCGCCGACGCGCTCGACGCCGACCCCACGATCGCGACGCGGCAAGACCCCGCCCTCGTCGCCGGCGTCGTCGCGACGATCGGAGAGCACGTCCTCGACGCGTCGATCGCCGGGAACCTCACCGCCCTCGCCGCGCGCGCACGCGCGCTCAGCGAAGGCGAAGGCGAAGGAGCGACCGATGGCTGAGGACCTGCAGGAGACGGTGCGCCGCGTCGGAGCGGCGATCGGGCGGACGGTCGATACGTTCGCGCCGTCGGTGATCGCGCGCGAGGAAGGGCGCGTCGTTCACGCGGCGGACGGCGTCCTCCGCATCGCCGGGCTCCCGTCCGCCGCGCTCGAGGAGGTCGTCGAGGTGGGGCGCGGTTCGCACGCGCTCGTGCTCGGGCTCGCGAGCCACTCCGTGCAGGCCGTCGCGCTCGACGCCGCCGCGACGATCGGGGAGGGCGATCCGGTGCGCCTCACCGGCCGCGTCGCGTCGATCGACGTCGGCGACGCGCTCCTCGGCCGCGTCGTCGATGCGCTCGGTCGTCCGCTCGACGGGCGGCCGCTCCAGGGGCGACGCGTCACCGCTCCGATCGAGCGCGCGGCGCCGTCGATCGATCAGCGCGCCGCGGTCCACGCGCCGCTCCTCACCGGCACGCTCGCGATCGACGCGATGCTCCCGATCGGCCGCGGCCAGCGCGAGCTCATCGTCGGCGACGAAGGGACGGGGAAGACGACGATCGCGAAGGACGCGATGCTCCGCCAGCGCGGCACCGACGTCGTCTGCGTCTACTGCGCGATCGGCCGTCGCCGCGCCGAGACGTGGCTCGTCGCCGAAGCGCTGCGGCGCGCGGGGGGACGCTGGGTGATCGTCTCGGCGCCGGAGGACGCGAGCGCCGGGCTCCGCTACCTCGCGCCGTACGCCGCGACCGCGGTCGCGGAGCACTTCACGTACCGCGGCGAGCACGCGCTCGTCGTCTACGACGACCTCAGCGCGCACTCGGTCGCGTGGCGCGAGCTCTCGCTCCTCTTGCGCCGCCCGCCCGGACGCGAGGCCTATCCCGGCGACGTCTTCTATCTGCACGCGCGTCTCCTCGAGCGCGCGGCGCAGCTCTCGCCCGCGCTCGGCGGCGGATCGCTCACCGCGCTCCCGATCGCGACGCTGGAGGGAGGACGGCTCGGCGGCTACATCCCGACGAACCTCGTCTCGATCACGGACGGTCAGATCGTCCTCAGCGCGGGGCTCTTCGCAGCGGGGCAGCGTCCGGCGATCGACGTCGGCACCTCGGTGAGCCGCGTCGGCGCGAAGGCGCAGCCGCAGGCGCTCCGCCAGCTCGCGGGTCGCCTCCGCCTCGACTACGCGTCGTTCCTCGAGCTCGAGGCGTTCTCGCGCCTGGGGACGCGGCTCGAGGAGAGCACCGCGCGCCGCCTCGCGCTCGGCGGTCGGCTGCGCGCGCTCCTGAACGGCCGCCCCGCCGCGCCGCTCTCGCTCTTCGAAGAGACGACGCGCCTCGCGCTCGCCTCCGATCACGATCTCCTCTTGAAGCTCCCGGCCGATCGCGTGCTCGACGTCGCGACGCACCTCGCCGTCGCCGCCGCGCGCGCGCTCCCGTCGGTCGCCACCGTCGTCGAGAAGGACGGCGTCCTCCCCGAGGCAGGACGGCAAGAGCTCGCCGCGTTCTTGCGCGCGAACGTCTCGACCTTCCATCCGGAGGTGTCGTCCGATGATTGACGTCGGGACGAACGACGTGAACGCGGTGGAACGATCGATCCGCGCGGTGACCGCGATCCGCCAGGTCGTCCACGCGATCTGGGCGGTCTCGCGCGCGCAGCTCCCGCTCGTCGAGCAGGCCGCGTCCGCCGCCGCGACGTACCAGCGCTGGGTCGACGAGACGGTGGAGCGGCTCGCCGGTCCGCCGCAGGCGCTCGAGGCCGCGGCGACGCTCAGCGTGGTCTTCGGACCGGAGCGGCCGTACTCGAGCGCGCTCGCGCGGCGCATCATCGAGGCGATGCCGGCGGGGGACCTCGGCATCGTCGGCGAGCGCCTCGCCGAGGCGGTGCGGCAGATCCCGGAGCTCGACGCGCGCGTGCGCTTCCGATCGCCGGGCAGCGTCACGCACGACGATCTCCACGACGTCGCGCTGGCGGTGGCGCGAGCGGTGCTCCAGCACGGGCGCGACTCCGCCGTCGTCATCGTGCACGTCGTCGACGACGACGCACGTCTCGCGGTGGTGCCGCTCCTCACCGCGCGCGAGCCCGTCGATCGACCGCCGGAGACGTTCAGCGCGCTCGGCGACGTCGTCGCGACGGCGATCACGGAGGCGACGAAGGGGCGGCTCGCGGTGGCCGCGGCGGAGACGTTGCGGGCGGAGCTCCGCGCGCGCATCGCGGCGGCGGACGCGGCGCGGCGAGCCTGCGACGACCGCCGCGCGGAGCTCGATCGCTTGCTGCAGTCGGGCCGCCGCGAGACGATCACGCGCGAGCTGCTCGAGATCGTCGCCGGCCGCGAGGCGTCGTGGCCGACGGCGTGAGCGCGCTCTCCATACGATGCTCTACACGATGAGGATGTCCGCGACCCCGTGCTCGACGACCGAGCGCGTGATGCTGCCCATCAGCCCGTGCGCGATCATCGATCGACCGCGCTCGATCACGAGCAGCACGCGTCCGATGCCTTGCTCACGCCTGAGCACGCGTCGCGGATCGCCGTGCCGGAGCACGAGCGCGCGCGCGTCGACGCCGGCGTCCGCGAGGCGGGCTGCCATCGCGGCCTGCGCCTCGCGCCGGCACTCGCGGCGGTAGCTCCGGATGTTCGCCTCGCTCGCCCCTTGCAGCCGGAGGGTGGACTCGAAGGTCCCCTCGTAGGCATGGACGACGGAGAACGGACGGCCGGGCGCGACCAGCGCCGCCGCGGCGACGGCCTTCTCGAGGTGCGTGCTCGCGTCGGCCGCGATGACCACCTCTTGGTACGTGCGCGGCGGAGCGGTTCGGACGAGGAGCACGGGGACGCGAACGGAGCCGGCGATCCGTTCGGCGGTCGAGCCGACGAACGTGTCCGGCACCGAGCGCCCGCGCGCGCCGACGACGATCAGGTCCGCCGCGAGCTCGCGCGCCTTCGCGCGGAGGACGCTCGTCGCGGCGCCGGCGACGTGGTGGCCGCGGGCGGCGACCCCTTCGGCGATCGCGCGCGCGCGCGGCCGCTCGAGCGCGACCGCCCCGGCGTCGTCGTCGCGCCGTCCGGCGAGCGCGGCGCTCGAGAGGCCGAGCGCCTTCGCGAGCGCCCGCGGCAGACGCGAGCTCGCGTGGACGACGTGGAGCGTCGCGCCGGCGTCCTTCGCGATCCGGATCGCGCGCGCGATCGCGTTCTCGGCGCTCTTGGAGAAGTCGGTGCCGACGAGGATCGTGCGCGCGGCGCCTGCGCTCGGGTGCAGGTTCTCGGCGGGGCTCATCTCAGCGCCTCCGCTGCTGCTCGCGCCATTGTTCGGCGCGGAGGAGGGAGGTGACGTCGCCGAGCTTGCTGGCGAGGTGAGTGAGCGCGTCGTCGAGCGCGAAGACGCCGATGAGGTGGCCCTCCTTGTCGACGACGGGGACGCGGCGGATCCCGTGGCGGCGCATGCGCGCGAGCACGGCGTCGGCGTCCTCGTGCTCGAGCGCCACGATCGGATCCGGCGTCAGCACGTCGCGCACGTCGAGCGTCTCGAAGTGGGGGACGTCCTTCGCGACGATCCCGACGACGATGTCGCGGTCGGTGAGGATCCCCATCGGGCGCTTGTCGGGGTTGGTGACGACGACGGCGCCAACGTGATGCGAGCGCATCAAGCGCGCCGCGTCGACGACCTTGGCGTCGGGCGGGACCGTGACCGCGTCACGTGAGCAGAGCTTGTCGATCTTCATACGCTCGTACGAGGCAGGTGCCGTGCCGCGCACGATCTGCGCGTCGATGCAACATGCACCGCAGCGCGCCGTGGAACGTGGATTGCTCGCCTATGTCGCATCGCAGAGCGCCGCGCACGCGGCGCGAGGAGTCGGTGATGATCATGAGCAAGCCGAAGAAGACCAAGCGCCCTCCGCCCCCGAGGCTCGACGCCGACGACGGCGACGCGTTCCTTCCGGACGTCGCGCGCTCGCACACGCGTCTCATCGACGACGACGCCGAGTCGTTCGCGGAGGAGTTCATCGCGGAGGTGACCTCGGCCGAGCACGTCGCGGAGGACGCGCGCGACGACCGCGCCGACGAGGAGGTCGGCGGGCACTACCTCGCCGACTACGCCGTCGCCCTCGACGACGACCCGATCGACCCGGCCGATCCGGCCGAGCGCTACGCCGATTAGCGCACGCCTTGCGCGGCGCGCGCCGCGCTTGCGCCGCGCGCCGCTGGTCGGCTTCTTGCTCGATGCTCGTGCATGCGCCGCATCGAAATGATCCTGGTCCCCATCGATTTCGGCCCTCCGAGCGATCACGCGCTCGACTTCGCGGTCGACCTCGCCGAGTCGCTCGACGCGAAGGTGCACGTCATCTCCGCGTTCCAGCTCCCGATCGTCGGGTTCCCGGACGGTGTGCTCGTCGCCTCGGCGGACGTGGCGACGCGCCTCGTGCAGTCGACGGAGGCCGCGCTGAAGCGTGCGGCGGAGCGGCATCGCGATCGCAAGGTCGTGCTCACGACCCACATCGAGCAAGGCGATCCGCGCGAGGTCATCCTCTCGGTCGCGAAGGACGTCCGCGCGGACCTCATCGTGATGGGCACGCACGGCCGCAAGGGCCTCGCGCGCGCGCTGGTGGGGAGCGTCGCCGAGGCCGTGCTGCGCACCGCCGAGGTCCCGGTCGTCACGGTCCATTGAGCGCAGAGTCTGCGCTGCGCCGCGCGGGTTGCGGCTGCCCTTCAGGTCGGGCCGAAAATCGCGCGCAGAATCGAGTGGCGCATGCCTTGCACCGACAGAGCGGCATGAACCCGTTCCGTCACATCCTGGTCCCGGTCGACTTCGGCGATGCTTCGGAGCACGCGGTCGACCTCGCGCTCACGCTCGGCACGCGCTTCGACGCGAAGGTCACGCTCCTCCACGTGTCGTGGATGCCGCCCTACTACTACTCGGCGTACGCGGAGGGCGTCTCGTTTCCGATCGACGAGATGGAGACGAAGGGGAAGGCGATGCTCGACCAGGCGTTCGCGAAGGCGGTGGAGCGCTACAAGCGCGTCGAGACGATGATGCTGCCCGGCGATCCGTGGGAGAAGATCCTCGAGGCGGTGAAGAGCACCGGCGCGGATCTGATCGTGATGGGGACGCACGGCCGTCGCGGCGTCGTGCGCGTGGTCCTCGGGAGCGTCGCCGAGAAGGTCGTCCGGCACTCGCCGGTCCCGGTCCTGACCGTCGGTCCACGGCGATGAGCCCGGGCCCACGGCGCGCCGAGCGGTACAGCCGTTTGCTCGACGCCGTCGCGCGCCGTCTTCGTGTGGAGGTGACCGGCGCCGAGCGGCTCCCGCCGGGCCGAGGTCTCATCGTCGCGAACCACGCGTTCGGTTTCTGGGACCTGGCGCTCGCGCTCGCGCGCATTCGAGCGCTGACGGGCCGTGAGGTCTGGTCGTTGGGTGAGCATCTCTGGTGGCAGATCCCGATCGTGCGTCGCATCGCGAGGGAGGCGGGCATCGTCGACGGGACGCCCGAGAACGCCGACGCGCTCCTGCGGGAGGACAAGCTCGTGCTGGTGTTGCCGGGCGGGCTTCGCGAGGCGTTGAAGCCCCGCGAGCTTCGTTATCGGTTGCTATGGGGTCGCCGCTACGGCTTCGTGCGAGCCGCGATGCGCAACGACGCCCCCATCATCCCGCTCGCGTGCATCGGCGGCGACGACCTGTTCGACATCGTCGGCGACGCGTACGCCCGCGGCCGCCGCTGGCATCTCGGCATCCCGCTCCCGCGCCCGGCGCATCTGCTTCCCATCCTGCATCCGACGCAGCTCCGCTTCATGGTCGGCGAGCCCATCCCGGTGACCCACCGCGGCAGCGAAAGCGACGCCCGCGCAGTCCGCAGCCTCCGCCGCGAAGTCGAAGGCGCCATCCACGAAATGCTCGAAGACGAGCTCTCCCGCCGCGCCGGCTTCCCAGTCACGACGCCCCCACACCCACCCGCGAACACCGCCCCAGAACCCATCACATGACGCGCTCACGTTCGCGCATCACGGCGGCTCCGTTGAAGCGACTGGCAAGCGCGCTCCGAGCCCGCCTGCGCCAATGTTCAAAAGCGTTGAGGAGCGCGAGTGGGAGCGAAATGCATCCGCTTGGTTCGTGGTGCTTGACGGATTTCTGGAGTGACGAGCGCGCGACGAGGCGAGTGCCCCCTTTGACGGCCCCGCGCCGCGCATGGCGGACACGTGGTGCGCGTTTCGGAAGGGCGACGATTCATTTCGGATCGATGCCCTCGCGCGGTCGACCTCGAGGCGCTGAAGAGGCTGAAAAATCGCGTGGTACGAGAGGTCATGCGCATCGATGACCTCTCGAACGAACAGCTCCTATCCGCGCTTTGTCGCGTCCTTGGTGATGAGCGTCGCGCTGTCGCGGCGATGCTCGGATCCGCTGCGCCGGCGTCGCCTGAATGGCCGCTGGCGCTGAACGACGAGCGGACACCGCGGGAGATCGTTCGCTTTGTGCTCGTTCGGCTTGGGTTTCGTGAGCGAGACGTCGGCACCGCGCTCGCGCGACTGCCCGCGACGGTGTGGTCGGAGCCGCTCGACGTCGCTGTGTGCACCGCGCTCCGTCTGCTCACGTAGATCACCCATCCAGAGCGGACGCCGGCGGCGTACGTTCGCCGGTCGTCTCGCAGGCGGACTCCGGCGAGAGGAAGCCCGAGCCGTATCGAACGAAGATTTCGCCTGATGCGCGTTACACACGCGATGCGCGAAGGCTGCATCGGCGCCGCGTTCGGGCTCGCCGACGCTCGTCGCTGTCAATGCCCGCGTTTCGTCGAAGCGTGTCTCGACGATGTTTCGGAAGGGCGGAGAGCCGTCCGTCGCGAGTATGAGGTTCGCGCTTCAATTGAGCTGCCGATACGGATCGGTGGGAGATACGGTCTGCCTCGCGCGAGGATGCGTCAGCGGCGTGCGAAGCTCGCCGAGCGAGGGGCGGTCGATAGGCGGCGAATGCCCGACAGGCGGGGGTCGTTCGACTGTGGGACATCGGGCTCGGCGGTGGCGGCGGGCGCGAAGGCGATGAAGAACGGGGCGAGGTCGTGGTCGAGGGCGGTCCAGTCGGTGCGTTCGTGCACGCGTGAGGTGTCGAGTGGCTCGCCCGTCTTCCAGGCGATCGCGCGCATCATGAGCTTCGTGAAGAGACCGTAGCGCGGGTACGCGATGGCGCCGCCGGCGGTGACGACGGCGCGGGCAGGGAGCGCTGCGTCGTCGACGAGGGCCTGCGCGATGCGCGCGGCGTTGCGGCGCGCGCCGAGGTCGGGGTTGGCGGCGGAGTTGCTGACCGAGACGAGGGCGAAAGGTCGCGACGCGAGCGTGTCGCGATAGGTCCGTACGAACCGCTCGAGCTCCGGCGCGTGGTGTCCGAAGTAGACCGGCGCGACGACGACGTAGCCGTCGTGGCCGTCGAGCTCGGCGCGCGTCGCGAGGCTCGCGCGCACGAGACGGACCGCATGGCCCTCGCGGCACGCGCGGTCGACGATGTGCTCGGCGATCTTCGCGCTCTGGCCATAGCGGCTCTCGTAGATGACGGCGATGCTGCTCATGGGACGGCTCCTTTCATGGCGTCGTTACTTGCTCGTGACTCGCTCGGGCGCACGGACGACGAGGACCGAGCGATCCGCGTGGTTCACCACCTTCGCCGCGGTCGTGCCGAGGAAGCGGTCGAGGACGTCGTAGCCGTGCGAGCCGAGGACGATGAGATCGACGTCGTCCTCCCGCGCGGCGCGGCAGATCGCGTCCCACGGCGTGCCGGCCTCGACGTGCACACGCAGGACCTTGTCCGCGCCGATCTCGCGCGCCGCCACCTCGAGCGCAGCGCGGGCATGCTCCTCGAGGGTGCGCGCGAAGTCCGCCGGCGCCATCGTGTACGCATCGACGGGCACGTCGGACGGGACCGTGACGGCACGGAAGAGGACGAGCTCCGCGCCCGTGGCAGCCGCCAGCTCGGCGGCCGCATGGAGGACGCCGTGATGACGCGGCGAGCCATCGAGCGCGACGAGGATCTTCTTCATGCGCAGGGTCGAGAGCAAGGGCCGGGCCGGCTCCTCGCGATCCGGCTCGCGTTCCGGCGACCCGTCACGACCACGGCCGGGCCAAGCGCCGCGTGGAGGTTCGGTGGCGGCGGGCGCAAGCGGCGCGTGCGATGCGCAGGAGTTGCGTCGAGGCCACGTCGCCACCCGATGTCGAGGCCACGTCGAAGGTTGCGTCGCGTGGCGGGCCCGCTCCGCGTGGATGGCATGGCGCGTGGAACGTGCCGGGAAGAGAGGTACTCATGAAACGATTCCAAGGTCAGGTCGCGCTCGTGACGGGGGGCGCTCGCGGTATTGGCGCAGCGACGGCGCGTCGGCTCGCGGACGAAGGGGCGGCCGTCGTGATCACCGACGTGCTGGACCGTGAAGGAGAGGCGCTCGCCGCCGAGATCCGGCGCGCGGAGGGCCGTGCGGTCTACGAGCACCTCGACGTGACGTCGGAGGTCGAGTGGGCGCGCGCGATCGATCGCGCGGCGACGCTCGGGAAGGTCACCGTCCTCGTGAACAACGCGGGCATCGCGTGCAGCGAGGACCTCGAGAGCGAGACGCCCGAGGGCTACGCGAAGGTCATCGCGACGAACCAGACGGGCGCATGGCTCGGGATGAAGGCCGCCGCGGCGGAGCTCCGGAAGTACGGCGGCTCGATCGTGAACGTGTCGTCGATTTACGGCGCCTCGGGCGGTACGGGCACCTCGTTCGCGTACCACGCGGCGAAGGGCGCGCTGCGGACGATGACGAAGAACGCGGCGATCCACTGGGCGAAGCAGGGAGTCCGCGTGAACTCGGTTCATCCCGGCTTCGTCAAGACGCCGATGATCGAGCCGTTCACCGACATGCGAACGGAGGCCGGCCGCGCGCTCGGCGAGTACATCGCAGCGTCCACGCCGATGGCCCGCGTCGGCCGCCCCGAAGAGGTCGCGGCCGCGATCGCGTTCCTCGCAAGCAGCGACGCCTCGTACGTCACCGGCGCCGAGCTCTACGTCGACGGCGGCTTCACCGCTTGGTGAGCGCGTCGTCGCAGGCCCTTCGCAGACAATAATCAAATTTGATTAAAGGCTCAAATTTGATTAGCATACAGGGTCGTGGTGTCGAGGCGGGCGGGCGGGGCGCGCGAGATGGCGGTCGGATGGGTGGGGAGGGCGCGTGCGATACGACCGTCGCATTGTCCCGAGCCCGCCGCCGCATCTCCGCGCGCGAATTCCGGCATGGAGGCACGGACCACCATGTCGCCGCGTGGTACCGAGCCCGTGTCACCGGATGCTGCGCGAGAACGGTGAGGGCCTTGAGCTCGCCGCCGTACGCCCCCTCGCCACCTTCGGATCGGACCGTTGCGGACTCGCCGACACGCAAGGACGCAAAGGACCGCGGACGCGCGATCTCGGCCGGGCGTCACGTGGGCGTCGTTGCCGTGGCTCCGGTGGTGAGGACGGGGATGTTGGATTGGCGCAGGACGCGTTCGGCGGTGCTGCCTAGCACGATGTGGGGGAGGCCGCGGCGGCCGTGGGTGCCCATCACGATCAGGTCCGCGTGGTCGGCCGCTGCTGTTGCGAGGATGACGTCGGCTGGGTGCCCGCCTGCGAGCATCGCCTCGCTCCGTGCGTGTCGCTGCCTCAAGCTCGCCAACCTTCGCTCGAGCGCCGCGCGCGCGGCGGCCTCCACGCCCTCGATCGGCCACGCGAACGCCCCCGCATACACCGGCGGCGGCGCCGTCCAGACATGGAGCAACGTGATGCGTGCGCCGAACTCCGCCGCCAGCGCTACAGCGAGGTCCTCCGCGTGGCGGGAGGCGTCCTCGAAGTCCGTCGCGACGAGGATGTGCTTCGGCGCGAAGGGCGCAAAGGGGGCGAACGGCGTGAACGGCGTGGGCATCGCGGGCTCAGGCCGTGCGCGGCGCGCCGAAGCGGGGCTTGTCGTTCATGTTCAGCTCGAGCCAGCGCGCGACGTCGGCGCGGGTCAGCATGCCGACGAGGAGGCCCTCGTCGAGCACCGGGAGCTGGTCGACGTTCAGCTCGCCGAGCTTACGCAGCGCCGCGTGCGCGTTGTCGTTCGGCGACACGACCGCGAGCTCCTCGCGCGGCGTCATGACCTCCGACACCGACGTCGTGTCCCAGCGGTCCTGCGCGAGCTTGCGCACGTCGGCGACGCAGACGAGGCCCACGAGCCGCTCGCGACCGTCGACGACCGGGAACGCGTGGTCGCTCGAGCGCATGAACCAGTCGTTGACGACCTCGCGCACGCTCGTGCCCACCGGCACGACGTAGCCGCTGCGACGCATCAGGTGGCCGACGCGCGTGCCCTCGAGCGCCTCCTCGACGAGCAGCGCGCCGAAGCTGCGCTCCGCCGCCGAGCTGAGGAACCAGCCGATGAACGCGAGCCAGATGCCGCGCCCCGCTCCCGTGCCGAAGAACGGGATCTGCGCGCCGAACGACATCAAGATGCCGAGGAGCACGAACGACCAGCCCACGATCCGCCCCATCATCGTCGCCGCCTCCGTCGCGCGGTGCAGGCTCCCCGTCGCCCTCCAGACCAGCGCGCGGAGCACGCGACCGCCGTCGAGCGGGAAGCCCGGGATGAGGTTGAACACGCCGACGACGAGGTTCACCGGGCCGAGCCAGAAGAGCAGCGTCCCGAGCGGACCCAGGCTCGCGAGCGTCGCGACCGGATCGGCCGGATCGACGTGCGAGAGCGTCAGCGTCGCGGTGAAGAGGAAGAGCACGCCGAGCGTGATGCTCACGAGCGGGCCCGCGACCGCGATCAGGAGCTCGGCCTTCGGCGACGGCGGCTCGCGCTCGAGGTTCGAGACGCCTCCAAAGAGGAAGAGCCGGATCTCCCGCACCCGCATCCCGAACGCCTGCGCCACGCGCGCGTGGGCGAGCTCGTGCGCGACGACCGACGCGAAGAAGAGCAGCGCCGCCACGACCGCGAGGACGAAACACGCCCCGCCGCTCCATGACGGGTGCCATTCGTGGAACACCGTCGTGAGGTTCCACGTCAAGAGCAGGAAGATGAGCCCCCAGCTCCAGTCGACGCCGAGTTGAATCCCGAACAGCTGCCCAAGTCGAAATCCGCCGCGCATGCACCGCCTCGATGCAACACCGATACCCACGCACCGTGCGGCGAGACCAGCAGAGGTGCGGAGCGCGCGGGCGCAGAGACCGCGCCGCGGCGCAAGAGCTGCCGTCACACCAGACGGATGACCTCGTGCGGCCGCGGCATGAGGACGTGGGGGAAGCCGTGGTCCGCGAGCGCGTCCGCGAGCGAGCGCTGCGCGTTCGGCTCGCCGTGGACGAGCACGATCGTCTTCAGCGCGCCGGCGCGGTGCGTCGCCCTCGCGTAGCGGACCAGGTCGTCGCGATCGGCGTGCGCGCTGAAGCCGTTGAGCACGAACACCTCCGCCCGCCGCTCGCGCTCGACCCCGAAGATGCGCACGCGGGGCCGGCGCTCGACGAGACGGCGTCCGAGCGTGTGCTGCGCCTGGAAGCCGACGATCACGACCGCGTTCCGCTCGTCCTCGACGCCGGCGCGGAGGTGATGCAGCACGCGTCCGCCTTCGCACATGCCGCTCGCCGCGATGATGAGCGCAGGCCCGCGCAGCTGATCGAGCGCCTTCGAGTCCTCCACCGCGGAGACGTAGCGGAGCCCTTCGAAGTCGAAGAGCGGCTCGTTGCGACGAAGGTGCGCGCGCGCCTCCTCGTCGTAGCACTCGGGGTGCATCCGGAAGATGTCGGTGATCTTCACCGTGAGCGGCGAGTCGACGTAGACGGGTATAGCGGGTATTCGCTTATCGGCCCGGAGGCGGCGGAGTGAATAGACGATCTCCTGCGCGCGCTCGAGCGCGAACGAAGGGACGATGATCTTCCCGCCCCGCGCCGCGACGCGCTGGACGATCGCGGCGAGCTCCTCGTGCATCTCCGTCATCGGCGGGTGGACGCGATCGCCGTAGGTGCTCTCGGTCAACAGGACGTGCGCGTCGTTCGCGACCTCGGGGTCGCGGAGGATCGGCATGCTGTGGCGCCCGAGGTCGCCGGTGAACACGATCCGCCGCCGCGCGCCGCCGTCCTCCACGTCGAGCACCGTCACCGCGCTGCCGAGGACGTGACCGGCGTCGAGGAAGGTGACGTGGACCCCCGGCGCGACGGGCACGCGCCGGTGGTAGGGGACCGAGACCATCTGCTCGAGCACCGGCGCGACGTCGGCCTCGGTGTAGAGCGGCTCCACCGGCTCCATGTCGGCGTGGTCTCGCTCGATGACCTTGTTCACGTAGCGCGCGTCCGACTCCTGGATGTTCGCGCCGTCCGCGAGCATGACGGCAGCGAGGTCGCGCGTCGCGTGGGTCGAGTAGATCGGCCCGCGGAACCCTTGCTTGACGAGGATCGGGAGCGCGCCGGCGTGATCGATGTGCGCGTGCGAGAGCACCACCGCGTCGAGGTCGGCGCCGGCGACGCCGAGGTGGCGGTTCTTCGTGAACGAGTCGTGACGGCGGCCCTGGAAGAGACCGCAGTCGAGGAGCACCGCTGCTTTCCGCGTGCGGAGGACGTGCTTCGAGCCGGTGACGGTGCGCGCCGCGCCGACGATCTCGAGCTCCATCAGAGCTCCCCGAAGCGGAAGACGAGCATCGCCGACGGACCGCTGAGCCGCATCGGGAGGAAGCCCGGCTCCTCGGTGTTGCCGACGAAGCGATACCCTCCGCCGAGCGCGACCCGCACGTGACGCACGACGTTCGCCTCCACCTCCACCGCCGGCTCGACGACGACGAAGCGATCGTGGCGCCGGAAGCTCTCGTCCCGCGTCGCCGAGTACGCCATCCCGCCGCCGATGAGGAGCCCGAACGCGCCGTGGACGCGCTGCTTCGGCGCGAGGATCCCGCCCATCCGGACGCCGCCGTACCCGAGCCCGAGCCGCGCGTTGCCGCCGGGCGCCTGCAGCGACAGCGGCGGGATGACGTCGGTGACGGTCGCGTACCCCGCGCCGCCGATCACGATCGAGTCCGCGAGGATCCAACCCGCCTGGCCGCCGGCGAGGAGCACCGCGTCGCCGGCCAGCGTCGAGACCTTCATCTCCGGGCCGGCGTAGCCGCCGGTGACGGGAGGCGCGGTCGCCGTCGTCTCCTCCGCGTGCGAGAACGTGCTCACGAGGAGGCCGACCGCGAAGGCGGCGAGGGCGAGCGCGACGGGGTGGACACGGTTCGAGCTCATGACGTCGATCGGTGAGGCATACGTCGTACCGTTCGAGGCGCGCAGACCTTGCGCGGCACCGTCATTGCTCGACGTCCGGGCATGTCCCGCGTCGGCAGCTTCGCGCGTACGGTCGGCCTCTCGCTCGTCCTCGGAGGTTGCCTCCTCGCGAGCGTGCGCGAGCGCGAGAGCATGGCCCCGCCGCCGACGCTCATGGCGGCGAAGGTGCACGCCTCGTCCGCGGCGCCGGTCCTGCCGATCGTGATGCTGCGGACCGCGCGCGACGAGCTCGGCCTCGACGACGCGTCGCGCGCCAACGTCGCGATGATCGTTCACGAGGCCGAGTTCAAGTCGCACGTCATCGTGCACGCGCGCGCCGCGTTCCTCGAGATCCTCGCGCAGAGCGTGGAGGAGGGGAGGGTCGACGAGGTCGAGGTCGCGATCTTCTCCGACCAGGTGTCGTGGGCGATGGAAGAGTCGAGCCGCCCGCTCCGCGCCGCGATGCTCCAGCTCTACGATGCGCTCACGGAAGAGCAGCGCGCGCTCCTCGTGCAGAAGATGGCGGAGAAGACGGCGCTCTGGGCGCCGACGTGGGCCGCGTCGCGGGAGCATCGCTGGCTGAGCGGGTTCGAGCGCGGGGACCTCGCGGACTTCGGCGGCGACCTCGTGCGCACCGGCCGCGGCTGGGCCGACAAGAGCGCGGCCAACGTCCGGAAGAACTTGCCGCGGCTCGACCCGGCAGCGCGGCGCGCGCTCGCGGCGTCGCTGCGGATCGGCCATTTCGAGTGAGCCGGCAGAGGACTTGCAGCGGGAGAGGTGCATGAACACCGAACCCCTCCACGAGACGACGATGCGTGACGTCATGACGGCGGCGCCTTGTACGGTCGAGACCAGCGTCTCGCTCGCGGAGGCGCACGGGCTCATGCGGCGGCATCGCTGCCGCCACCTCCCCGTCGTGCGCCACGGCGAGCTCGTCGGCATCGTCTCCGAGCGCGATCTCTACCTCGTCGAGACGTTGAGCGGCGCGAACCAGGAGCTCGACCAGGTCGTCGACGCGATGACGCCCTACGTCTACACCACGACGCCGGACGCCAAGCTCCGCGACGTCGCGCGCGTCATGGCGGCGGAGAAATACGGCTGCGCGGTCGTGCTCGATCGCGACAGCGTGATCGGCATCTTCACGTCGACGGACGCGTTCCGCCACCTCGTCGCGCGTCTGGGCTGAGCGGACCGCAGCGGCTGCGCGCGCGGCGCAACGGTTGCGCGTGGCATGCGCGCTGCGACGACGAGAGGCATGTCGACCCTACCGTTTTACAAACCACCCAAACGCGTCGTCCTCACCGGCGGCCCCGGCGCGGGGAAGACCGCCGTGCTCGAGATGGCGCGGCGCGAGCTCTGCCGCCACGTCGAGGTGCTCCCCGAGGCGGCGGCCATCGTCTTCGGGGGAGGCTTCCCGCGCCGCTCCGGCGAGATCGAGCAGCGCGCGGTGCAGCGCGCGATCTTCTGGATCCAGAACGAGCTCGAGTCGCTCGCGCACGCGAACGACGCGCTCGCGACGGTGCTCTGCGATCGCGGCACGATCGACGGCCTCGCGTATTGGCCCGGCCACCGCTCCGACTTCTTCGCGGAGCTCCGCACGTCGATGTACGAGGAGCTCCGGCGCTACGACGAGGTCATCCATCTGCGCGTTCCGCCGGACCCCACCGCGTACCGCGGGACGACGATCCGCCGCGAGACCCACGAGGAGGCGCTCGCGATCGACGCGCGCTTGCTCGAAGCGTGGGCGGAGCATCCGCGACGGATCGTCATCGACGGAACGCAGCACTTCATGGAGAAGGCGAGCGCCGCGCTCGAAGCGATCCGGAGCGTGAGCGCGGAGCACGTCTGCGACGAAGCGGCGGCGTTGGTATGAACGGTGCTCCGAGGCGGGCTCGGAGGTGTGTCATGGTCCATCGATCACCGTTCCTGTTCGTCCTCGCCCTCGGAGCGCTCGCCGCTGCGTGTGGCGGAGACAAGAAACCCGCTGCGAGCCCGACGCCGCCCGCCGATCCGAGCATCACGAGCGCGTTCTTCCGCGCGCCCGAGTCGCGCCCGGTCAGCCCGTCGATCGCGGTCTCCGACGAAATTGCGCGTACGTGCAAAATCGACATCAACAGCATCGACGGCTCGCCGAAGTTCGAGTTCGACAAGAGCGAGCTCCTGCCCGCGGATCACGTCGTCCTCGGGAAGATCGCGCGCTGCGTGCGCGACGGTCACCTCGGCGACGGCGCGCTCATGCTCGTCGGTCGCGCCGATCCTCGCGGCACGACGGAGTACAACATGGCGCTCGGCGCGCGGCGCGCCCACGCCGTCGGGTCGTTCCTGACGCAGCTCGGGCTCGATCCCGCGCGGCTGCAGGAGACGTCGCGCGGGGAGCTCGACGCGGTGGGGACCGACGAGCCGAGCTGGCAGCTCGATCGTCGCGTCGACATCGTCATGGCGCACGAGTGAAGACCCGATCACGCGACGCGCATCGGCGTTTGGAGGCGCAGCGTGGCGAGGTCCGCGAGGACCTCGTCGGCTGCGTCGTCGATCGCGCTCCAGGTGGTGAGGTCGTGGCTCTTCGTCGTGTCGGTCGGCAGCCCCATCAGCCACGCCGCCATGCGCATCGTCCGGCGCAGCCACGGCGCGTAGAGCGGGTAGGCGATGCAGCCGCCCGTCATGACGACGTGGCAGCGGCGCCAGCCGGTGCGCTCGAGGAACGAGCGCGTCAGTCGCGCGATCCCCGCCTTCGCGGACTTGCGCTTCGCCGCGGCGCCGAGGCTGACGGAGATGAACGCGCTCGGACACGACGAGAGCGCGTAGGCGTGGGAGCGGACGAGCTCCTCGATCGAGCGCGGGTAGCGCCGGTCGTAGACCGCGGCGATGACGACGGCGGCGCCGAAGCGAGAGACCGCGATCGGATGGGCTCCCGGCGACTGCTCGAGGTAGACCTCGAGGCCCTCGGCGCGGATGCGGTCGACGACGCGCTCTGCGATCTTCGCGCAGTGCCCATGACGAGTTTCGACGACGACGAGCACGGGGTTCATGGCGGGCACCTCCCGCGCTCCGTCGGAGCAAGATGCCGGCCAGCGCTACGTGGCCGCCGCCTCGCGCGACAGGAGCAGGCACTCCTTCGCGAGGCGGACGACGAGCGGACCGAGGAGGAGGCCGGCGGGACCGGCGACGCTGAACCCGCCGAGCATCGAGACGAAGACGAGGGGGATCGGCAGATCGAGCCGCCCGTAGCGCGCGAGGACCGGCCGCACGACGTTGTCGACGGTGCCGACGATCGCGACGCCGATGAGCACGAGCGCGATCGCGGCGGTCAGGCGGCCGGTGAGCGCGAGCGCGGCCGCGACGGGGACCCAGACGAAGGCGGCGCCGACACCGGGCACCATCGCGGTGAAGGTCGTGAGGAGCCCGAGGACGAGCGGGTGCGGAACCCCGAGCGCGACGTAGGCGATCGTCGCGACCGTGCCCTGCGCGACGCCGGCGCCGCCCGTCCCGATGATCAAGCCGCGGCCGGTCTCCGAGAACGCGGCCGCGAGCCGGGAGAGGATGGCGGGCGCGACCGGCGCGTGCGCGAGCGCCCACGCGCGCACGGCGGCGGCGTGGGCGAGGCGGACGTAGACGACGGTCACGAAGACGACGAGGCCGAGCGCGGCGTGGCTCGTCGCGCCCGCGACCGCGCGCGCGAACGCATAGGCTCGTCCGCCCTCGGTGCTCCCGAGGCGGAGGAGCTCCTCGACGGTGGGCATGCCGCCGCCGTTCGTGGGCGACAGGAGCGCCTCGAGCATCTTGCGCGCGTCGCCGCTCGCGATGACGCGGCGAACGAGCTCGGCCGCCTCGAGCGAGAGCGGCACGACGATCGCGACCACGGGGGCGGCGATCCCGAGGAGGACCGCGGCGGTGAGCAGGGCGGCGAGCGGACCGCGATGGCGCGCACGCGCGAGGAGCCGCTCGCACGGACTCGCGACGAGCCCGCTGATCCAGAGCGCGACGAGGATCCAGGGCCAGAACGGGAACACGACGACGGCGGCCGCGGCCACGGTCATGCCCGCCGCCACGACGTGGATCGCAGCCGGTCGCGCGAGCATGATCACACGTCGGTTCCGCTGCGCGAGAGCGCGTCGACGACGTCGACGTCGCTGACGATGCCGGCGAGCTGCTTGTCCTCGACGACGAGCACGCGGCGGACGTTCATCGTCGCCGCGCTGGCCGCCACGCGATCGATCGGCGTCGCGCCGTCGAAGCAGATCGTCTCGTAGCTCATGACCTCCTCGACCGGATCCTCGAGCAGGAGCGGCGGGAGGTGACGCGCCGCGAGCGCCTCGGCGTGGGTGAAGACGCCGACGGGACGCGCGCCGTCGAGCACGACGAGGCCGTGCACGCCGGCGTAGGCGAGGCAATGGATCGCCTTCGCGATCGAGTCCCCGACCTCGACCGTCTCGACCGGCCGGCTCATGATCGTCCGGATCGGCTGCGGCGCCGCGCGGTGGAGGAGCCCGCCGAGCACGTCGCGGATCGAGAGCACGCCGATCGGCTCATCGCCGTCGACGACGACGAGGCGGTGGGCGCGCGCGGCGACGAGCCTCCACGCCGCGTCGTCGAGCGGCTCCCCCGGCTTCGCGACGATCGCGGGCGAGGTCATCAGATCGGAGGCGCGCGCGCTCGAGCCTTCGCTCGACGCGACGACCTTCCGGACGACGTCGGTGGTGGAGACGACGCCGGCGAGCCGGCCTTCGTCGTCGAGGACCGGAAGGGCCGAGAAGGCTCCCGATGCGAACAGCTTCATGATGTCGCCCGAAGAGGTGTCGACCTTCACCGTGACCGCCGGGGCCGTCATTCGATCGCGTACGCAGACCATCGTCGTTTCTCCTTCCTCCACCTCCCAGCAAGGGTCGGGCCTGGCCGGCGCAATCGATGCATCGCGCGTGCACGAATGATGACCGCGATCGACGAGCAGCGCCGGCATCACGATGAGGTCGATCCTCACGTCCGAGGTCGCTGGCTCTCGGACCTGATCCTGGGCGCGCAGGACGGGCTCGTGAACACCCTCGGCGTCGTGCTCGGGGTCGCGGCCGCGAGCGCGAGCGTCCGGATCACGCTCGCGGCCGGCGTCGCGGCGGGCCTCGCCGAGGCCGCTTCGATGGCCGCGGTCGCGTACACGTCGTCGTCGGCGCGGGGCGAGATGTACCGCGCCGAACGCGCGCGAGAGTACCGCCACGTCGCGCGCGTTCCGCTGATCGAGCGCGACGAGATCCGCGGGATCTACGCGCGGAAGGGCTTCGCCGGTCCGCTGCTCGACCGCGTCGTCGACACGATCTGCCGCGATCCGGACGTCTGGGTCGCGGTGATGATGGCGGAGGAGCACGCGCTCGAGCCGATCGATCGTCGCGCGAGCCTGCGCTCGTCCGCGATCGTGGGGGTGGCTTCGCTCGGCGGCGCCGTGCTGCCGGTGATCCCGTTCGCGCTGCTCTCGCGCGAGGCCGGCGTCGTCGCGGCGGTGCTGCTCGGCGCGCTCGGGCTCTTCGCCCTCGGCGCGCTGGGCGCGAAGATCACGGTGGGACGACCGCTGCGGAGCGGCCTCTCCTATGCGGCGATCGGCCTCGTCAGCGCCGCTCTCGGTTACGCCGTCGGTGCGCTGCTCGGCGTGGTCTGAGCAGCGTCGCGAGCGCGGCCGTCGCGAGGAGCGCGATGACGATCGCGAGCTGGAGCGGGATCTCCGACGGAAGCTGGCTGGGCATGCTCACCTGGGGAGCACGTCACGTTCCACGCGCAGGAACGGCGCGCGCCGCGCAGGCCTTGCGTCGGTCCCGTTCATGCTCGCGGTCTCGGCCCGCCAGCTCGTGGTGGGCACGGGCGGGGCCGAGCTCTCGCCGCTCTTCGTCGGCATCGTCGCGTCGGATATCGCGCCCGACAATGGCATCTAGGCCTCGACTTCCGGGTCCCGGTCGCGACGGAACGACTCTTGCGGCGTCACGCGGTGTTGGCACCGCTCCTCGAGATCAGCGGCCTCGTGAAGCGCTTCGGGGAGCGCACCGTGCTCGACGGCATCGATCTGGTGGTCGAGCGCGGCGAGACGATCGTCGTCCTCGGCGGCTCCGGCTCGGGCAAGAGCACGCTCGCGCGCGTCCTCGTCGGGCTCGAGCGCGCGACCGCGGGGCACATCTTGCTCGAGGGGAGGGACCTCGTCGGTCTCGGCGAGCACGAGCTTGCGGTGGAGCGGCGGCGCTTCGGGATGGTGTTCCAGAAGTACGCGCTCCTCGACTCGCTCACCGTCTTCGAGAACGTGGCGTTCCCGCTGACGGAGGATCAGCACCTGCCCGCGGAGGAGGTCCGGCCGCGCGTCATGGAGCAGCTCGAGGCGCTCGGGGTCGCCGGCGCGGCGGAGCTCCTCCCGGGCGAGCTCTCCGGCGGGATGGCGAAGCGCGTCGGCATCGCGCGCGCGATGGTCATGCGCCCCGAGATCCTCGTCTACGACGAGCCGACGTCGGGGCTCGATCCGGTGACGTCGCGCGTCGTCGACGGGCTGATCGAGGACGTCCGCGAGCGCTTCTGCGTGACGTCGATCGTCATCACGCACGACATGGCGACCGCGTACGGCATCGCCGATCGCGTCGTGCTCTTGCACGGCGGGCGGATCGTGCTCGACGGTCCGCCGGACCACGTGCTCGCGCTCGACGATCCTCGCATCGCGTCGTTCGCGTGCTCGAGCGGCGTCGAGCCCGCGCGCCTCCAGCGCCGCGCGCGGCGGAGGTCGCCCGCCGACATCCGCAAGCTCTGGGACGCGCGCCCCTCGCGCGAAGGCGCACGGTTTGCGCCCGCGTTCGCCACGTGAGCGCGCTCGCCGCGCGGTTGTCGCCGACGACGCGCGCGGCACTGCGTGTGCTTGTCGGGGCGGCATGCGAACGCTCCTGGCGAAGAGGACGGTCGGGCTCGCGTTGATCCTGCACGGGCTCGCGCACGTCGCGCTCGGCACCGCGGTGCAGGACGCGCGGCAGGGGATCGAGCTCGTCGTCGGCACGGTCCTCTTCGCGATCGCGACGCCGGGGTTCGTCGCGGCCGGGTTCGGGGCGTGGAACGTCGCGGGCCTGCGCCACGTCTGGGGCGGCCTCGTGAAGCTCGGCGTGCTCGCCTCGCTCCTCCTCGTCGTCATCAGCGCGCCGTCGGCGTCGCGGTCGATCGCCGCCGTCCTCGGCGACGTGCTGCTGCTCGCGTTCTCGGACATCCTCACCGCGCCGGCGGAGCCGAGGAGGGTCACGACATGATCCGCTCCGTCCTGGCGTACGCGCTCGTGGTGTACCTCGCGCTCCTGGTCGCGGTGCGTCCGTGGCAGCGCGACTGGGGATCGACCGCGGAGGAGCGGAGCGAGCGGCTGCCCGGCGACGAGCGCTCCGCGACGCCCGAGCGCGCCGGCGATCGCGCGATCGCGATCGACGCGCCGGCCTCGGTCGTGTGGTCGTGGCTCGTCCAGATCGGCCAGGACCGCGGCGCGCCGCTCGGCGGGCTCTTCGCCGATCGCCTCGGGTGGGAGGTCGATCACGTCGAGGAGGGCCGTCTGCTCGCGCTCCGCCATTCGGTCTTCGAGGTCGAGCCGACCTCGGAGCGCACGTCGCGCTTGCACGTCCGAACGCACGCGGGCGACGTCCCGGTGCCGCTCGCGCCGGTGCTCTTCATGGCGTTCGAGCCGGCGCACTTCGTCATGGAGCGCGCGATGCTGCGCGGGATCAAGGAGCGCGCGGAGAAGGGGCCCGACCGGACCTTCGCGTGGGTGGAGCGCACGACGGTGAAGGCCGGAGACGACGTGGTGGTGCGCTTCGGCCGGCCCGTCGACGGGGTGGCGATCGACCAGCGCTGGGTCACGCTCGCGCCCGCCGGCGTCCCGGTGACGAGCACGAGCGGGCGCGTCGTGCTCGATCGTGGAATGCAGGACGTGCGCCTGCGCGCGGGCCACGCCGGTCCGTACGAAGTGAGGATTTACGGCCGATATCCCGAAAAGGAGAGCCACCTCCTGATGAGGATTCCGGTCGACGTAGAGGGTTATCTCGTTCGGACGGGCAGCGAGCCGCTGTCCTCACCGCGAGAGCAATAGGAAAGCGAGGAACGACATGGCGACGACGATGCGCGCTGCGCGGTTCGAGGGAAAAGGCAAGATCAAGCTCCGCGAGGTCGCGCGGCCGATTCCCAATTACGGGGAGGTGCTCGTCCGGACGACGTTGACGACCATCTGCGGGACCGACGTCCACATCCTGAAGGCCGAATACCCGGTTCGTGAGGGCCTGATCGTCGGACACGAGCTCGTCGGCGTCGTCGAGGAGATCGGCCCCGGCGTCGAGGGCTACGCGCGCGGCGACCGCGTCATCGCCGGCGCGATCACGCCCTGCGGCCAGTGCCGCGCCTGCCTCTCCGGCAGCGCGGCGCAGTGCTCGCGCGGCGGTGACGGCTACCAGGCGCTCGGCGGCTGGCGCTTCGGGAACACGATCGACGGGTGTCAGGCCGACTACGTGATCGTCCCGAACGCGCAGGCCAACCTCGCGAAGATCCCGGCCGGGCTGAAGGACGAGGAGGTCATCCTCTGCCCCGACATCATGTCGACCGGTTTCTCCGCGTCGGAGCGCGGGCATGTGCGGCTCGGCGACGCGGTCGTCGTCTACGCGCAGGGCCCGATCGGCCTCTGCGCGACGGCGGGCGCGAAGATGTCGGGCGCGTCGCTCGTCATCGGCGTCGACAGCGTGCCGGCGCGGCTCGAGATGGCGAAGGCGATGGGCGCGGACGTCGTGCTCGACTTCACGCAGCAGGACGTGGTCGCGGAGGTGAAGCGGCTGACGAACGGCGGCGCCGACGTCGCGATCGAGGCGCTCGGGAAGCAGGAGACGTTCGAGCGCGCGCTGCGATCGGTCCGCCCCGGCGGCACGGTGTCGAGCCTCGGCGTCTACTCGGGCCACCTCGCGATGCCGCTCGACGCGATCGCGGCGGGCCTCGGCGATCACACCGTCGTGACCACGCTCTGCCCCGGCGGAAAGGAGCGGATGCGGCGCCTCATGAGCATCGTCGCCGCGCGCCGCGCCCCCTTCGAGAAGCTGGTCACGCACTCCTTCGCGCTCGACCGCATCGAAGAGGCGTACGACCTCTTCGCGCATCAACGCGACGGCGTGATGAAGGTCGCGATCCGGCCCTGAAGGACGAAGTCGGCGAGCCGGGCCACGACGGACGCGTCGACGTGGCCCGGCGTCTCGTATTCGGCCGGTCCGGGCTTTCCGTGGCCGGGGATCAACAAGTGGTTCGCGTGGGGGACGGTGACGAAGACGGCGTCCTCCGCGGCGGAGAGGCCGTCCCGCCAGGTCGCGACGTCCTCGTCGGTGACCTGGTAGTCCCGCTCTCCGCGAAGGACGAGGATCGGCTTGCCGAGCTCCTTCGCCGTCGCGACGCCGTCGCGCGCGGCCCAGTCTTGCCAGTACGAGGCGGGGGCGCCGAGGAGCTTCCCCGCGCCGAGCTTCCCCGCCTTCAGGAGATCGATCGCCGCTTCGACCTCCGCGAGGATGGCGGGAGGCGCCTCGAGGTAGCGCATCTGCGCGAGGACGGAGTCCCACGGCGGGCGACCCGGAGGCGCGAGCAGGATCGCCCCCGCGACCGGCGCCGCGCGAGCGGCGATCTCGGGGGCGAGGAGCGCGCCGAGGCTGTGGCCGATCACGAAGACGCGCCCGGCGTCGACGTCGGATCTCGCTCGCAGGAGGTCCACCGCCGCGACCGCGTCGACGACGACCTCGTCGTCGAGGGTGATCGTGTCGTCGAGCTTCGCGCCGTGTTGGAACGTGCGCTTCTCGTAGCGAAGGACGGCCACGCCGCGCGAAGAGAGGCCCTCCGCGATGTCCTTGAACGGTCGGTTCGCGCCGATCGTCTCGTCGCGATCGTGCGGTCCTGATCCGTGCACCAGCACGGCGGCGGGGAACGGCCCGGCGCCGTTCGGGACCGTGAGCGTGCCCTGCAAGACGAACGGCGCGCGGCCGACGGAGACCTCCTCGGCGCGGAAGGCGGAGAGGTCGACGTAGGGCGCGGTCGTCGCCTCCGTCGGGGCGGGCTTGAAGAAGAGGCCGGCGATCTCCTGGCTCGGCGGGGCGATCGAGACGAGGGCGAGCAGCACGCCGCGTTCGAAGTCGAGCCGCGCGACGCGGACGTCCTTCCCGTCCGTGTGGGCGCGTCGAACGATCGTCCACCCGCGGAGCGCCCCGAGCTGCGCGATCAGCGCGTCCCACGTCGCGCCGAGCTTATCCGGCGGCAGCGCGGCCTTCATCGCTGCGTCGAACCTCGCGGTGGCCGCCGCGAGGTCGCGCGTCTGCAACGCGGTGAGGAGCAGGTCCGTCGTCGAGTCGGTGTCCACTCACGTCTCGCCGTGGGAGGTGTTCTTGACGTCTTCGATGCGCCGGTAGGCGACGTACGAGTAGACGGCCGGGACTCCGCACGCGAGCGCGATCGCGACGAGCATCGGGATCGCTCCACCGCCGAGGAGGCCGGAGACGACGAGGACGACGCCGGCGAGGACGAAGAGCTTCCCTCCCAGGCGATGGGTGCGGAGCCAGACCTCGTCGCTCGCGAGGGTCCAGGGCGTGCGGATGCCGACGAAGAAGTTCTTGGTCAGCTTGCCCATGAAGTTCCCGAGCACCACGAAGAGGAGGCCGGCGCCGGCGTGGATCGCGCGGTTCATCGGGACGGCCGCGCCGATCCCCGCCAGCAGCACGAGCAAGCTCACGAGGAAGAGGAACGCGACGACGGACGCTTGGATGATCTCGAACGTGCCGCGGAACCGATCGATGCGGTAGCCGCGCGGAGAGATCCGCGGGAGGACGACGAGGAGCGCGTGAACGCCGGCCATCACGAGCGGCAGCACGAACGGTCCCCACGGCTTCGGCGTGAAGCCGTCCGCCTCGCCCTTCACGTTCCAGTGCGTGGGCACCGACTCGGGCAAGCGTGGGTAGAGCACCGCAGCCAGTACGAAGGCGAGGACGACGAGGCCGAGGCTGAGGAGCTGGGTGCGGTTCACTTTCATCGATGCTCTCCTTTCCGCTTGTCGACCCGGAAGAGGTCGAGAAGCAACGCCGCGACGTCCTCGAAGACCGTCGTGTTGAGCGAGTAGACGATCTGCTGTCCGCGCCGCTCGCAACGAACGAGATCGGCCGCCTTGAGGACGTTGAAGTGGTGCGACAGCGAGCCCTTCGTGATGTCGAACGCCTCGGCGAGCTCGCCCGCCGTTTTCGATCCGCCCTGGAGCAGCTTCAGCACTCTCCGTCGGGTCGGATCCGAAATGGCTTTGAAGACTTCCTGGGTTCGCATTTCGCAACACTGTTTGATGTTTTGATAATCTTCAAATAGTGTCAGAGGCCTGAATGTCAAGGGGCGGCCTCGGCATTCGTGAGGTGGGTGGTACGATCGAGCGTTCGGTTCATGCGGGACGACGAGGCATCGATGACGATCGTGTCGCCGGCACGCGTCGGTGCCCTCGAGAGCTCCGGCGACGTCTTGCCCGCGATCGTGGGCGGTTGGTAGCCGCTCCGCGGCTTGCTCGGCGCTGCCGCTCACGCTCGGGCGCACGCACGCGCGCGGCGCGCGGGTGCTGGCGGTGCTGCCGATCCTGAACCTCGGACCCGCCGGCGACGAGTACCTCGTCCAGAACGTGTGCGAGGATCTCGTCGACTCGCTCAGCGTCACGGCGGGCGTGCTGGCGCGCCCGCGCGGCGAGACCGCGCAGTACACCGATCCGCAGCGCGACGTTCGTTCGATCGGGCGCGCGGTCGACGTGGACGTGGTCGTCGACGGTTCGCTTCGTCGTCAGGGGGAGCTCGTTCGGGTGACGTTCCGGTTGATCGCGGTCGAGGACGGCTTTCAGCTCTGGGCCCAGCGCTTCGAGCGCAAGCCGGCCGACGTGCTCACGATCGCCGACGAAGCGGCGGCGACGATCGCGCAGGCGCTCGCGGCGCCGGCGCCCGCGCGTGTTCCTGGTTCCTGCTTTTGCTTCTGCTCTTGCTCCGGCGGCGCCGGCTGCTCCTGCGGTGAGCGCCTCGTCGTCGTCGATCACGTTCGCGCAGGAGGCGCGTGCGCGGGCGCAGGATCTCTTCCTGCGCGGTCGTTTCCTCCTGCGTCGCGGGTGGCTCGACGTGGCGCGCGAGTCGGTGCAGCTGCTCGGTGAGGCGCACGAGCTGGCTCCGGACGACGCGCGCATCACGGGGACGCTGGCGCTCTCGCTCGCGCGGGTCTATGGCCTCGAGTTCTTCGGTCCGGAGACGGCGGCGCGAGCGCAGGCGCTGGCGCAGCGAGCGCTCGGCGTGGATCCTCATCAGCCGGAGGCGCAGGTGGCGCGCGCGCTCCTCGCGTTGCAGACGAACCAGCCCGAGGCGGCGGTGGGGCATCTGCGTACGGCGCTGGGGGTCGCGCCGAACTCGGTCGACGCGCTCGACTGGCTCGCGCGCATCATGAGCGAGGTGGGTCGGGTCGAGGAGTCGCTCGCGTTGTTCGAGCGTGTCCTCGCGATCGATCCGGAGGTCGTCGTCGCGCGTCACCATCAGGCGCGCGTCCACGCGATGCTGGGCGAGCGCGCAAAGATGCGTGAGCTCTCGGAGAGATGCCGTCGCAGCTCGGCGACGCGCTGCCGTGGATCCTCATCCAGACGCGCGACGCGGTGTGGCACGCCGATCGTGAGAGCGCGGAGCGGCTGCAGGCGATCGTGGACCAAGCGAAGCTCCCACCCGCGCCGCGGAAGATGGTCACGTCGATGCTCGACATCCCACTCGGCCGAGTGACGGCCGAGCGGCTGGCGGACGCGAGCATGGAGGCGCAGCTCCCGTACGACGCGTCGGTCCCGCCACGCCGCGCGTCCTTGAACGCGCAGTTCCGCGCGGAGCTACGCTGCGCGTTGGGCGCGCTCGACCAGGCGCTGGAGGCGTTGCGAGTATCGACCGAGCAGGGCCTCATCGACGTACTCTGGCTCGAACGCTGCCCGCTTCTCGATCCCATCCGCCCCCGCCCCGAGTTCCAGCAACTCTCGTCACGCGTAACGGACCGCGCGCAGCGTGTATCCGCAACCATCGCCACCCGCTTCACACGCGCCGACTTCTAGGAGTGATCGCCTCTGCGGCGCGCGGTTGTGGCGCCGTGCGGTTGTGGCGCCGTGCGGTTGTGGCGGCGCGCTGTTGTGGTCCCGCGCGTCGGCGGCTTCGTGCTGTTGTGGTCCCGCGCGGTCGCGGCGGCGCGGTCCCGGTCCCGGTCCCGGTTTCGCGGTCGCGGTTCTGCGGTCGCGGTTCTGCGGTCATCGTCCGGTGGTGCGCCGGCGGCGGCGGAGCCCCAACCGTCGCCGCTCGCGCGCGCGTTTTCGTATCTCTTCGAGGAGCAACTTGAGCAGCTCGCCCAGCGTTCTCGGCACGAAGAACATCGAATTAGCTTAGGTACGCATCATGAATGATGCTAGTGGGCCGCCGCCGATTGGGGCCCTGCTGGTCTGTGTCCAGGAACCCCAACGCTTTCGTCGCCCGAACGATCCGGCAGCTCGTCGCGCTCCGAAAATCGAAGGGAATCACGACAGAGCGGATGGCGGAGCTCCTCGGCACGGCCGCCCAGAACGTCCGAAGGATCGAGGCAGGCCAAAACATCACCCTCCGCATGCTCGACCGAATCGCCATCGCCCTCGGCGTCGAGGTCATCCTCTCTTTCCGCGACACCCCAGGCGGCTCCAAAAAGCCCCCACCAGGCAAACGCGTCTGACCGAGCCGCGCGGTAACCGCGCGTCGCCTCACCGCGCGGCGCCCTCGGCCCCCGCGTATGGTGCGGCGCATCGTCTGGCCGCGCGCCACGCGTGCCCCTCCGCTGCGCGCGCTATCGCGCATCGTCTCGCCGCTCCTGCGCGCCGTCCTCGGTCCCGCGCGCATCGTCATGCCGCGCGTCGCGCGAGCCCCTCCGCTCTCCGCGGTATCGCGCATCGTCTCGCCGCTCCTGCGCGCCGTCCTCGGTCCCGCGCGCATCGTCATGCCGCGCGCCGCGCGAGCCCCTCCGCTCTCCCGCGGTATCGCGCGTCGTCTCACCGCGCCCTCCCGCGCCTCGGTCCCGCGCGCATCGTCATGCCGCGCGCCGCGCGTGGCCCTCCGCTCTCCGCGGTATCGCGCATCGTCTCGCCGCGCCTGCGCAACGACCTCCTCCCCGCGGTATCGCGCATCGTCTCGCCGCGCGTGCCGCTCTCTACCCCGCCGTATCGCGCGTGTCTCTTCGCGCGCCCTCCGCCCCCGCGCTTCGTCTGGGCCGCGCCCGGCCCGTGTGCCACTCGCGCCTGCGGTATCGAGCGTCGTCTCGCCGCGCGTGCCGCTCTCTACCCCGCCGTATCGAGCGTGTCTCTTCGCGCGCCCCCCGCCCCGCGTATATGGCACGCTTCGTCAGGCGGCGCCCCGGCCCGTGCCCCTCCGCGCCTCGGTATCGCGCGCGCTTCGTCTGGGACGCGCGTCGAGCCGTCGCGTCGTGCTGCCATCCGCCGCGGCCTCGCATTCGTATCGCGCGGTGCTGTACGGAGTTGTGCCGTCGACGGCGTGGCCTTAACTGCTCTGCGGCCTTGCGGCGGTATCGCGCGCGGTGCTGTCTCGAGGTCCGTCGACGGCGCGGTGCTGTGCTGTTCCGAGGTCATGTCGTCGACGGCGTGGTGTAGCTGCGCGCCGGCCGCGCGCTCATTCGGCAGGCAGCGGGGGCGTGTCGTCCAAGCACGGCGTCGGAGGAGCCGCCATGCGGAGTGGAGTATGTGCGCGACACGCCTTTCGCCATCGCCGATGTTCAGAAGCGTTGAGGAGTGTGAGTGGGAGCGAAATGCCTCCGCTTGGTTCGTGGTGCTTGACGGTTTCTGGAGTGACGAGCGCGCGACGAAGCGAGTGGCCCCTTCGACGACCCCGCGCCGCGCATGGCAGACACGTGGTGCGCGTTTCGGAAGGGCGACGATTCATTTCGGATCGATGCCCTCGCGCGGTCGACCTCGAGGCGCTGAAGAGGCTGAAAAATCGCGTGGTACGAGAGGTCATGCGCATCGATGACCTCTCGAACGAACAGCTCCTATCCGCGCTTTGTCGCGTCCTTGGTGATGAGCGTCGCGCTGTCGCGGCGATGCTCGCCTACCTCATCGAAGTCGAGAAACGACGGCTCCATCTCGAGCAAGCGTGCTCGTCGCTGCACGACTTCTGCACACGGAAGCTCGGGCTGAGCGAGGACCAGGCGTCGCGGCGGATCGCCGCTGCGCGGCTGGGCGCGCGCTTCCCGGAGCTCGTCGAGGCGATCGGTGACGGGCGCATGCACCTCTCCGGCGTACTGCAGCTCCGCGCGCTCTTCACGGAGGCGAACGTCACTGACCTCATCGCCGAAGCGAGCGGCAAGTCACGCACGCAGCTCGATCTCCTCGTCGCGAAGCACGCACCGAAGCCCGACGTGCCCGACACGATTCGACCGCTCGCCACGCAGCGCGAGCTCGTGACCGATGCGGCGGCCGTGAACGCCGCCACGCCGGCGTTCGCCGGGTCTGCGTCGTCGCCGTCGCCGAGCGCACAGCTCTTGCCGCTCACGGTCGAGCGTTTTCAGATCATGTTCACGGCCGCGGCGGAGCTGCGTGACAAGCTCGAGCTGGCACGCGCGCTCCTGCGGCACGTGAACCCGAACGGCGACCTGGCGGTGGTGATCGAGCGCGCGCTCGATCTGCTGCTCTTGCACCTCGAGAAGACGAAGCTCGGAAAGGCGAAGCATCCGCGGAGGAGCAAGGGCCGCGCGGATCCGGGCAACGTCTCGCGCGAGACGCTGCGCGAGGTCCATGAACGTGACGCGGGGCAGTGCACCTTCGTCGGCGCGGACGGCGAGCGCTGTCTGTCGCGAGACTGGCTCGAGGTCGATCATCGTCAGCCGCGTGCGCTCGGCGGCGCCGGCACGCTCGAGAACGTCCGGCTCCTCTGCAGAGCACACAATCGGCTCGTCGCGGAGCAGGCCTTCGGCGCCGAACACATCACGCGCAAGATCGAGGAGGCGCGCGCCGCGCGGGCCGCCGCCGTCGACCATAGCGCGCCCCCGAACCTGATCGACTCGCCAGTCGGAACGACGGCCGCGGCCAGCGCCTCCTCTCCAGCAACGGACCTGGCAAGCGCCGAGGCGGCCAGAACGAAGGTCGCCGGTGCGACGAGCTTGCGTGGCCCCGAGGTGGACGGGAGTGTCCCGGCGGTCGGAATGGACGTCGTCAGTGCGACGAGCTCGCGTGGCCCCGACGTGGGCGGGAGTGCTCCGGCGGCCGAAACGAAGGTCGCCGGCGCGACGAGCTCGCGTGGCCCCGATCCGGACGGAAGTGTCCCGGCGGTCGGAATGGACGTCGTCGGTGCGACGAGCTTGCGTGCCCACGATGTGGGGGGGAGCGTCGCGATGGCCGGTACGGGGGGCGGCAGGGCGAACGTGAGCGTTGATTCCGTGCTGGCGGATGGGGGCGGGGGTCACTCGGGCGACGCTGGCGCGGTTGATCCGTGTCGGTGCGGGGCGATTGGTGCGTTCGCGCCGGTGCTGCGTGATGAGCGGACACCGTGGGAGATCGTTCGCTTTGCGCTCGTTCGGCTTGGGTTTCGCGAGCGAGATGTGGGCACCGCGCTTGCGCGACTGCCATCGGTGGTGTGGTCGGAGCCGCTCGACGTCGCCGTGCGCGCTGCGCTTCGCCTGCTCACGTAGACGTCGATCGCGGCGAGCACGCGTTCGCGAAGGTGCTGGCGACGAAGAGCAGACACCGCGGGGAGAGCGTCTGCTTCACGCATCCGGCTTGCGGATGGAGGCGGCTGCCTTGCGCGCTCGGTCGCGGTGGGGTTAGAGGCCTAGCTCCTTGTGGCAGATGAAGGCGCAGGCGATCGATACGGTGTGGACTCGGACCTGTTGGCGTCGTGCCTCCTCCGTCACGCTGCGGAAGGTGCGTGGATCGTCGGGGTAGTCTTGCGCCGGGGCGTCGCCGATCACCACGACGTGGTGCGCGGCTTGGGGGCGCCAGGCGCCGGCGCCGCGGAGGCCGGCGTCGAGCCCCGCGTGGACGTGCTCCGGGTAGTCGCCGCCGCCCAGCGGGGTCAGCCAGTCGATCGCCGCGTGCACCTGCCGCTGATCGCCGTCCAAACGAAAGCCGACCTTCGATTCGAACGAGTCACCGCGATCGCGGAACGCGACGACGCCGTAGCGCACGTCGGGGTTCGTCGCCGCCAGCGTCGTCACCACCGCGTGCAGCTCACTCTTCACCGAGGTCATCGCCCACCCCATCGACGCCGTCGTGTCCACGACGAAGACGACGTCGAGCGCCTGGCCGCGGACGATGGAAGGGAACAGCGCGCGGCGTACAGCCTCGGTGTCGTTCCTCGTCGCGAGCGTCGCCGTCCCGTGCGTCGCGGCCGACACGCTGGCGTACGACGCAACCGCCGCGTTCGTCTGGCCCGTGACGGCGAAGCTGACGTTGAGGCTCGGCCGCGAGAACCGCGGAGCAGACGGGCCAGACGCGCCAGAAGGAGCAGATGGCGTGAGGTCGAGGGCCCCGCCGTTGGCCTCGCCGCGGTACGTGCCGCACGCCGTGAGCGAAGAGAGCGCCGAGAAGCCGAGGAGCACGAGCGACGAGAGAAGCAAACGCATGTCGTCGAAGGACGAGCCTTCGTCGTCGCGCATTCAGTCACGGCGCGCGCGTTGCACGATGCAACGGACGGGGCGCGCGAGGGCGTATTGCGACGGACGGGCGCGCGACGGGCGTTACTTGGGCGGATTGGGCGGATGGGCCTCGACCCACGTCACCGCGACCGCGACGCAGTGCTTGCAGAAGTCGCCCTCGGCGCCGCAGGGGCACGAGCACACGTAGCCGAGGCCGTCGTCGCCGACCCAGAGCGAGACGGCGTAGAACGACGTCCCTCGAACGACCGCCACGATCTGGGTCTCCTTCCGCGCCATCGACATGACACGCCGCTCGGCCGCGTAGGCGCGCCCTCGCGCCAACGCGGGACCACGCGCGAGCTTCGCGATCATCGCCTGATGAAGGACGTGCGCGAACGGTGAGGCCACGAACGAAGGATATCGAAGTATGTTTGGATATAAACGCCAAATTCGCGGCAAAGTGGGAGACGGCCTCTCAGTCGGGCTCAGGTCTCGCGTCGGTGTAAGGGAAGGGAGCTCCCTCCTCCACGTCGGTGATGCGCCAGCGGTAGAACGTGAAGTTGCCGGTCTCCAGATGCCAGGTCACCTCTCCGCGCGTCGGGATCTCGACGCCGCGGACGACACCCCACTCGGTGTTGCGGCCCGCCCAGTGCTCGAGCGGGCCGTCGGCGCCGTAGTAGCGCTCCGCGTCGAAGCCGATCGGGCGACCGTCTTCGTCGAACGCGAAGACCGCGGCGGCCGTCACGCCGTGGCTCGTGATCGTCGCGCGCGCCGTGAGGGCGGTCTCGTGCTCCCAGACGACGTACGGCTCCAGCGCCGCCGACGGGAACCAGACCGTCTCCGCGAGCCAGCGGAGGAGCGCGCCTTGATCGACCTTCCGGCCGCGCGCGTTCGCGACGTCGACGAGCCCCGCCGCCGTCACGTGCGTCGAGCCCACGCCGTCGACGTAAGCGTCGCGACCCGCGAGCGGGAGCACCCTCTTCATGCGGCCCTCCATCCACCAGACGAACTGCGGCTCGCTCGTGGTGAAGTACTGCTCCGCGCGGACCGGGAACCACGCCGCGGTCGGCGACGTGTGCATCGCGCCCACCTGCCGGAGTCGGATCCCGCGCGCGACCGGCCGCCCGACGACGCCCGATCGTTGCAGCCATCGCTGGACCGGCGGCGGCAGCGGCTCGAGGTCGGCGGGCTCGACGACGCGCGGCGGCGTCTCCGCGTCCGCGCGGAACATCGTGCGGACCTCCTCGTCCGTGTCGCGGTGGAGCTTCGTCGTCGCTCTGTTCACCAGCGTCGAGAGGCCTCCTCCGATCCCGAGGATCGCGAGGACGATCGCAGCGGCTAGATCCGTTCGCATGCCCTCGATGGAGCATGCGGAGTGCCGCACGCAGCTCCTGCGCCACGCGCGAGGCGTGCGCGGCGCGCGCGTTGCTTCGTCTCGAGCCATGGGCCCCTCCGCGTACGTGTGGTGCGCAGCTCTGCTGCTCGGCGTCTCCGGCTGCGCTCGGTACGCGCTCGGCGGCGCGGATCCCGACGCGCTCCAGTCCGCGAGCGTCGTCGAGTGGTGTCCGCTCGGCGTCCCCGGAACGCGCATGCACGTCTCCGACACGCAGGACGGCGTCGCGGTCCACTTCTCGACGCGCGCCTCCAACGTCGAGGACCTGCGGCTCCGCGTGCACGACCAGGCGCGCGTGAACGGCGCCGATCGCCATCGCGGCCGCGGCCACTTCGGCGACCACCAAGGCGCGCGCAACCACGGGCTCCGCCTCTGGGCGCTGCCGCCCACCCGCGCGAACGTGGAAGATACACCGACCGGCGCCGCGCTCGCGCTCGCGCCGCTCGATCCCACCCGCCGCTCCGAGCTGCGCGACGCCGTCGCGAAGCGCGTCGCCGAGATCGAGCGCGCCGGCTGTCTATAGCCGTCGATCGTCGATGAACCTCATCGCGATCGCAGGTCGTCCCAGGTCTGCTCCGCGCCCTGCTCGCCCTCGCGGCGGACGACCGTGACGCCGTCGGCGGAGAAGGCGAGGAGCCGTCCGTCGACGAACATCAGGCGATCCACGAACGGCGCCGGCTTCTCCGCGATCGCGCGCGGTCCCGACGGATCGAGCGACAGCACCTGCACCGCGGCGGTGGGCTGATGCCGCCCGCGCAGCGTCGTCATCGGGAGCGCCGCGAGCAGCGAGCCTCGATCGAAGCCCATCACCCGCTCGTCGTCGTAGGCGCGGGTCCACGTCCAGTCGCCGCCGAACGTCGCCGCCCCGACCAGCCGCGGGACGCCGCGACCGTCGACGTGATGGACGATCGCGCGCCGGCCCGTCGTCGCGTTGCCGGTCCAGCCGACGGTGACGACGTCGCCGCTGTCCTCGACCACGACCGAGCCGACGCTCCCGCGCAAGCGGACGCTGCCCGCGGGCGCGAGCGCCCCGTCGGTGCGGAAGAAGGCGAGCTCCGTCGCGTCCGAGCGATCGACGGCCGGGCGCGCGACGACGAGGCGCGTGCCCTGGAACCCGACGACGCCGTCGCCCGCGCGCGCGACGAGCGACCACGCCATCGCGCGCGGACGATCGGGCTGCGAGAAGTCGACCGACGCGTACGCCGCTGGCCCGTCGACGGGGCACGCCGCGGTCGGGCACGTCACGAGCCGCACCTGTCCGTCCTCGCTCACGTCGATCACGCGCGGGACGCCGCGCCAGCGCGGGATCACGCCGTCGATCGTCGCGGTGCCCTGCAGCGTGAAGACGCCGGTGCCCGCGTCGAGCCCGAGCCACGTGACCGCGGTGCGATCGGCGCCGGCTTCGCTCGTGCGCGCGATCGCGACGCCGGTGGGCGCCGCGCCCGCGACGGCGCTCTTGCCGCGCAGCTCGAGCTCGTCGCGCGGCGCGAGGCCGTTCGCGTCGAGCGTGAACGCGGCGACCGCGGTGCGACCCGCCGGCGTCTCGCGCGTCACGACGACGAAGTCGCCGACGCGACGCGCGTCGCGGGGCGCGCCCGCGAGCTCGCGCTCTCCGATCGTCCGCCCCGGCGTCGCGGGCGCGATCGAGACCGCGCGCACGACCGTGACGGCGTCGCGATCCCATGGCGCGTACACGACCACCGCCGCGCCGCCGAGCGCGAAGACGCCGACGGGCGTGCCCTTGATCTCCGAGACGCCGAGGACCTTCGGCGCGTCGGGATCGGAGACGTCGACGACCGCGACGCCGATCTGCTCGTTCGCGTAGAGCGCGACGTCGCCGTCGAGCCGGAGCGTGTCGGGCGCCTCGACGTCGACGAGCGTCTCGCATCCGCCCGGGCGCCGCTCCGGCGGTGGTGTGAAGTCCGCCGCGCGGATCGTCGCGTCGGCGGCCGGCACGTCGTCCACGCGCGGCGGCGTCCGGCACGCGGGGAGGGCGGCGAGCGCGACGACGGCGAGGAGCGCCGCTCTCATCGCTCGAGGTCTCCGCGGGTGATCGGCTCGGTGAAGCTCGCGTCGACCCAGGGGTAGAGGAGGCGATCCTCGCGCGCGCGGTGCGCACGAAGACGCTCCACCAGCTCGGCCGCGTCGATCGGCGTGACGGCGTGGAGCTCGACGTTGACGCCGAGCACCTCGAGCCGCTCGCGGAGCGCGTCGTGCTCGGCGAGGAGGAAGTCCGCCTCGTCGGGGTCCACCTCGCGGAAGGCGGGGAAGACGCTCTTTTCTTCGAGGTCCATGTGCGCGCGCAGGGCGGGCTCGAAGACCTCCCACTCCGCGCGGACGTCGTTCCAGTCGCCGGCGCGGTACGCCTCGAGGAGGCGCTCGTAGATGACCTCGAGCCGCGCGTGCTCGGCGCGGAGGAGCGCGGCCGCGGCGGCGGTCTTGCCGGAGCGGTCGACGATCGTGTTCGACGCGAGGACGTCGCGCGCGCCGAGGTCGCCGGCGGTGACGCCGATCGTCTCGTCGAGCTCGCGATCGTGCCGCTCGGCGGCGTGGGTCGCTTCGTCGAGCGTCGCGCCCGCGAGGAGGCCGATGCCCGCGCCGATGCCTCCGCCGAGGAGCACGCCGGGCGGCCCCGCGATCACGCCGAGCACCGCGCCGCTCGCGGCCCCCGCCGCGAGGGTGGCTCCGATCAGCTCGAATCCCTCGTCGGGGACCCCGTTCGCCCGCCCCTTCCTCTTTGCATGTCGACCGCTCATGCCTCGTCATCGATGAACGAAGCGTGCCACTCGCTCCGCGTGCACGCCTTGCGCGCGGCGCAAGCGCTCGAGGAGCTTGCGACGGTCGTCGTCGTCGAGCGTCGGCCTCGCGCAGGCGTCGCGGACCTCGGCGCTCGTCTCGTCCGCCCAGCGCGACGCGATCCGGACCGCGTCTTCGATCATGCGCGTGTCTTCGGGGAACGCGGGGCGCAGGAACGTCGCGAGCCACGGATGATCTTGCGGCGCGCCGCCGTGCCAGGCCGCGGCCCAACCGTCCCAGCGCGCGCCGACGCGGGCGACGAGGAGCCGTCGCTGCTCGGGCTCGAGCACGCCGTGCAGCTTCACGAGCGCGTGGAGGAGGCGCATCGAGGTCGTGCGCGCCGCGACGAGGACCGCCGCCGCCGCGCCGGCGACGGTCGCCTCGTCGTAGCGGTGCTCCGTCACCGCGCGGACGAGCACCTCGAGGAACGTCACGCGCGCGTCGTCGAGCGGGCGGATGGACTCGTCGGCGTCGTGCACGAGCTCGCCGATGACGCGCGCCTGCTCGGCGTCGAGATCGAGGTCCGACGCGGCGACGCGGATCACGAACGCGCCGAGCGGCGGCGTGGCGCTCGCGAGCGTCGCGGACCGCACCTGGGTCCGGCTCTGCGTCGGGGCGGTGTTGCCGAGGTAGAGGCAACCCGAGCCGATCGCGGCGAGGGCGGCGAGGACGGCCCGGCGGCGGGAGAGCGGTTTCATGCTTCGTCCGGCTGCAAGTCGGACGCCGCGCGTTGGTTTGCGTCGCGGCGCACCGCTTGCGCTGGCGTCGTCCTTGCTGAACCTGCGGCCATGAAGACCATCCTCCTCCTCACAGTTTCCGCGAGTGTCCTGCTCGGAGGCTGTGTCTCGAAGAACAAGTACGATCAGGCCGTCGCGCAGACGGAGATCACGCGCGCCGAGCTCGCCAAGAAGGAGCTGCTCCTCGGCGAGCGCAACGGCATCATCCAGCAGAGCAGCGCCGAGCTCGAGCAGCGGAAGGACGACATCGCCAAGCTGAAGGTCGAGATCGCGCAGCTGATCCAGCTCGACAAGTCGCTGAAGGGCGAGCACCGCGTCCGCATCGGTGAGCTCCAGCGCCGCCTCGTTCAGCTCGAGGCCGCGCAGCGCGCCGCGGAGTGGCGGGCGCAGATCTACAAGGACCTCACGCTGAAGCTGAAGAAGCAGATCGACGACGGCGACCTCGAGCTCGTCATCCGTCAGGGCCGCATGGTCCTCCAGCTCCCGGACGACGTCCTCTTCGACAGCGGTCGCACCGAGCTGAAGCCGGCGGGGAAGGAGGCCCTCGCCGCGATCGCGACCGTGCTCGCGACGATGCCGGGGCGGCAGTTCCAGGTCTCCGGTCACACCGACAACGTGCCGATCAACAACGCGCGCTTCGCCTCGAACTGGGAGCTCTCGTCGGGGCGCGCGCTGCGCGTCGTCCACTACCTCGTCGGGCAGGGCGTCTCGGAGTCGGTGCTCTCGGCCGCGGGCTACAGCGAGACCGATCCCATCGCGACGAACGCGACGCCGGACGGACGGAAGAAGAACCGCCGCACCGAGATCACGCTCCAGCCCAACATCGACGAGCTGGTGGAGATCCCGGAGTAACGCAAGGCCTGCGCCGGCGTGCAACGGCGGCGCGGCTCGGGTAGGAATGCCTGATGAGAGCGCATTTCGTCCTCTACGTGCGTGACCAGCGCTCGAGCGGCGCGTTCTACCGGCGTGTGCTCGACGCGGAGCCGACCGTCGACGTGCCGGGCATGATCGAGTTCCAGCTCGGACCGGACGCGGTGCTCGGCTTGATGCCGGAGGCGGGGATCCGGCGGCTCCTCAGCGAGCTGCCCGATCCCACCGCGGGGGACCGGCCGCCGCGCGCGGAGCTCTATCTCGTCGTCGCGGATCCGGCGGCGTACCACGAGCGCGCGCTCGCGGCGGGCGCGCGGGAGCTGAGCCCGCTCCTCGATCGCGACTGGGGCCACCGCGCCGCCTACAGCCTCGATCCCGACGGCCACGTCCTCGCCTTCGCCGCCCTCGCGCGCCGCTCGACCATGTAGCGGCACGAATCCTTCATCCATGCTGGCCATGATGAAGCTCGCTACTCAACGTCAGGGGCTTCGCCCCCGACACCCCCACCCCGGACACGGCCCGGCGAAGACGCCGGGGCGCTTCGCGGCCGCTTCCGGGGCCCTTCTACTGTTTGTTGCTGCCTGCACGACCGCGCAGCCGGCGGCGCAGAGCCCGACGGCGGCGGCGATGAAGACGGAGACGTCGTCGCCGTGTCCGCTCGGGGTGCATGGGGCGCGCGTCGCGTACGAGGAGACGGAGACGGGGGCGCGGCTCACGTTCACCGCGCCGAGCGAGAAGGTGGCTGAGCTCCAGTCGCGCGCGCGTGACGCGTCGGCGATGCACGGGACCGGCCGCCGCCTCGGACAAGGGCACGAAGGCAAACACGGCGAGGGCGGCTACCACGGCCTCAAGCCGATGCAGATGCCGGCCGCGTACGCGGGCGAGCAAGACCTCGAGGGCGGGGCGCGCATCGACATCACCCCGCACGATCCGAACGACCTCGCCGCTCTTCGCGCGAAGGTCCAGACCCGCGCGCGCGAGCTCATGGAGAGCTGCGAATAGCGCTCGCCGGCGCGCCGTGAGCGAAGGCGCGCATCACCTTGCGCGCGATCCGCTCGATGCGCGCGCGGGCGCCGTTCGTCTCCGGCGCCGGATCGAGGCTCACCTCGAAGACGGTGCCGTCGGGGCCGTGATGGACCTCGGCTCCGACCTCGTCGAGGAGGAGGCGGATCGGGACGTTGTCCCTCAGGATCGGACCCTGGAGGCGATGGATCCCCCGCTCGCGCGCGGCCCGCGCGATCGCGACGGCGAGGATGCGCCCGAGCCCGCGCCGCTGCACCTCGTCGACGACGGTGAGCGCGACCTCGGCGACGGTGGGGTCCTCGGTCGAGCGCACGAAGCGCGCGACGCCGAGCCCGATCTCGCGTCCGTCGTCGGCCGCGCGCGTCGCGACGATCGCGACGTGATCGCGACCGTCGACGTGGGTGAGGTAGTGCACCATCGATCCGGAGAGATCGTTCAAGACGCCCTGGAAGCGGCGGTAGCGCGAGGCGCGCGAGAGGCGGTGGAAGCCGCGCCGGAGCTCGTCCGCGTCGTCGGGGCGGATGTGGCGGAGCGTGACCTCGGTGCCGTCGTCGAGGACGTGCCGTTCGCGGAAATCGGGACCGGTGAGCATCATCATCGCCATCATCGCGCCCTCGCGTGGCAGTCCGCGCACGTCGCGAGGAGCTCGCCGTAGATCGTCGCGCGGACCCCGGTGTCGCTCGCGGCCGCGGCGCGCGCGCCGAGGTGCTCGACCGATCCGCGCAGCGCGTCGATCTCGGGCGTGGTCGTCTTCTTCGGGACGAGCTCCTTCGCCGCGATCGCCGGATCGGCGAGCACGGCCGCGCCCTCGCGCCACGGCGGCTCCGAGTTCCCGATGAGCCCGTCCCACAGCGCGTTCATCGCCCACGCATGACGCAGCATCTGCGCGCGGCGGTCGGGCTCGCGCCGCGGCGGCCAGCCGGCCTCGAGCCGGACCGGACCGGCGAGGCGCGCGTGGCAGTCCGCGCACGTCTGCGCGAGCGCGCCCATCGCCGCCGCGGCGCCGCGTGTGTCGCCCGCGGCGGCGACCTGCTCCGCCGCGGCGCGCATCGCGCTCGTCCCCTCCACGACCTCGGCCGAGCCGCCGTCGATCGTCGCGCGCGCGGCGAGGTCGCGTGCGTTGCGCCGCGCGCCCTCGACGTCGCCGCGGACGAGCGCGTCGTGAACGGCGAGCCCGAGCACCTCGTGCCGGAACATCGCCGTCGTGCTGACGGTGCGCGCCGGCGCAGGCGCGGGCGCGGTCGTCGGCTCGCTGCCTCCCTTGCAGGCCGCCAGCGCGATCGCGAGGAGGAGGACGCGCTCCATGCCCCTCGAGGAGCAACGCACGTACCGGCGCACGCTTTGCGCCTCGGCGAAGACCTTGCGCCTCTCAGCGCTTCTCCCAGACCTCGAGCGCCCCTCCGTCCCAGCGCTCCCGCGCGAGGCGGTGGTAGTCGGTCGGGATGTCGCCGCCGAACCCGCAGAACGTGACGACGCGCGCGCCCTTGCGGAGGGCGCCGAGGAGCTCCTCCGCCGCCGCGATGTCGATCGCGGCCTGCATCGCGGCGTTGGGCGCGCCGGGGAGGGGGATCGACTCGAAGAACGGGTTGAACATGTAGACGACGTCGGCGTCTTCGCCGGCGCGGACGTCGAACCCTCCGTCCACGATCTCGACGTCGACGCCGAGGCGCCGCGCGGCTTCGCGCGCGACGTTCGCGAGGGCGGGCACGCGCTCGATCCCGCGGACGTGCGCGCCGCTCATCGCCGACGCGACGATGCAGAGCTTGCCCGCTCCCGCGCCGACGTCCACGAGCCGATCGGAGGGCGAGAGGGCGAGGAGCTTCACGATCCGCGCGCAGACACGCACCGGCGTCCAATGAACGGCGGACGCGCGCCGGATCACGTCCGGGTAGATCGCGTCGAACGTCTCGTCGAGCACGGGACATCCGCCCCGCAAGAGGTTGGCGACGAACGCCGCGCGCGCCCGTCGCGTTTGTGTGAAGGGCGGGAACGCCAGCGCATCCTCCGTCTGCGGTTCCAGCTCCTGTTCGGTCGCTCGCATCGGCCGCGCGCAACGCAAGGCGCGTGCCCGCGGCCGCGCGGACGGGTCGCCCGAGCGGCCATCTACCGCTCGTGTGCGTCCACGTCAAATTGTCGTCCTCACGTCGCGCGCGCACGTCGATTCGAGGTCCATCGTCGCGTCTCTCGTCGCTCTGCATGCAGCACACGCGTCGGATCGCGCTCCGCGACGTACGACAATTTGGCGTCGTTCCCCGCCGCGCGGGAGCCGTTTCGCGCGAAGATCGCGGGCCCCGCCCTCTGGCATCGTAAGTGCGTAGCCGATCCCCGACATGGGTCGTTTGCTCGGGATCGCTGCCGCTGACGTCACGCCATTTGCTCGCTGGCTCATCTCGACGCCGCACAGCCTCGGTGGTCTCGCGAGCGCGACCCCCGAAGGATGGGGCGCCGCGCTCTACGACCGATCGACCCGCGAGTGGAGCGTCGAGCGACGTCCCTTCGGCACGACGCCGGAGGAGACCTTCGCCGCGATGACGCCGCGCCTGCGCGGCACGGTGATGGTGGCGCACCTCCGCGCGCGCTCCGACGCGGCCAGCGCCTCGGCGACGACCCATCCCCTTCGCCGCGGCGGCTGGGTGTTCGCCCACGACGGCGCGATCGACGACGTCGACTTCCTCCTCCGAACGGTCTCCGCCGCCCGCCTGCGCGAGCGCACCGACAACTCGCGGAGCGAGCTCTTGTTCTCGGCGCTCTTGACCCGCCTCGACGCGGCGGGCTCACGCGACACGGGCGCGGTCCTCGCCGACGCCGTCGCGGAGCTCGTCGAGAACCGCGTCGGCGCGACGAGCTTCCTCCTCTCGGACGGAGAGCGCCTCTACGCGCACCGGCACGGTCCTCCTCTTCACTTGCTCGAGGAGCTCGCCGGCGCGCGGGTGGTGATCGTCGCCTCCGAGCCGCTGACGGACGGCGCGTGGCGCGAGCTCGCGGACGGATCGCTCGTACGTTGCGACGCCGTCCTCGCGGACCTCGAGCCGAAGTCGGAGCGCGAGCTGCCGTTCACCGATTGAGCGAGCGCGGGCTCGTCCTCGAGCTGCCGCCGGATCGCGATGAGCGGCGCCGGCACGAGCCCGCCCGCGAGCAGCGCGACGACGAGCGCGATGCCGACCCAGCGCTCGCGGAGCAGGAGATCGGGGATGCGCCGGTTCTCGCCGCGGAGGGGGGAAGGAGGTCCGAGGAAGATCCGTTTGAACGATCGAACCAGCGTCAACCCGTTCACGGCGATGGAGATGAGGAGGAGGACGGCGACGGCGGGGCGCGTGCGGGCGAGCCCCTGAATGACGAGGTCCTCCGAGACGAAGGCGACCGTCGCGGGGAAGCCGATCGCGGCGAGGCCGAGCAGGAAATACCCCGTCGCCATGCGCGGCGCGTGGACGACGAGCCCTCCCAGCCGCCGGAAGTCGGCGGTGCCGGTCCGCGCCTCGACCGCGCGCACGAGGAGCGCGAGCCCCGTCATCGCCACCGTCAGCGCGAGGTCGTGGATGAGCGCGCCGCTCAGGCCGCCGGCGTCGAGCGTCGCGACGCCGGCGAGGACGAAGCCGGCGGTCGAGGTCCAGAGGAAGCCGAGCTGTCGCCGCGCGTGCGTCTGGCCGACGCCGAGGAACGCGCCGTACAGCGCGGAGATCGTCGCGAGCGTGGCGAGCACGTCGCACCAGCGGTGGATCTCGACCGGGAAGAGCCCGACCCCGAGGCGCACGAGCGCGAACGAGCCGAGCGGAGAGACGACGGAGGGGATCATCACCGCGAGGCGGCCGCGGCCGAGCGCGACCGGCACCCACGAGTGGAAAGGGAAGATCCCCATCCGCGCCGTGCACGCGAGCAGGATCAACGGCGCGATGACGCGCGCGCGCGGTCGCGCGACCCCGGCCTCCGCGATCGCGCCGACGTCGAACGGCGCCGCGAAACGGCCCGTCGTCGCGGTCGTCACGATCAGCGCGAGCGCTCCCAGCATCGGCGCGATGCAGAGCACCGCCGCCCAGCGCGTCGCGCGCGCGAGCGCAGGGTCGTGCTCCCGCTGCGCCTCCGTCGCGAGGGGGAGGAGCGAGAGCGTCCAGAACGCGCCGAGGAGGAGCACGTTCGCCGAGACGAGCACGCCGAAGGTGGAGCCGAGGACGACGAGGAGGCTCCGCGTCGAACTCGCGTCGAGATCGGTCCGCGGCAACGCGACGAGCAGCCCGAGCGCGAGGCAGGCGACGAGGGGGACGAGCACGGCGGAGAGCCCGTCGACCGCGAGCGCTCCAACAGCGAACGCGCGCATCGACGACGCGGTGAGGATGTCGGGCGCGCTCGAGATGAACACGACGAACGCGGCGGGGACGAGGCACGCCGCGACCGCGATCGCGACCGCGCGCGCGGTGGCGCGTGACGGCGAGAGCATGCCGATGAGCACGCCGACGACGATCGGGACGAGCCACATCGCGCCGAGGAGGATCGAGCCCATCAGTCGTCGTGCGCCCCGAGGAGCTTGCGCTCGATGCGATCGAGCCGCGCCGAGATCGCGAGGATGGGACGCGCGACGAGCCGCTCCGCCGTCTGCTCGACCTCGAAGCGCTCGAGCGCGAGCCGATAGACGAAGCGACGCACCGGCGCGCCCAGGATGTCCCAGCGCTTCACGCTCTCGGCGGCGGCCCTGTTCCCGAGCGCGGCGCGGCGCTCGAGCGATCGCTGGATGACCGCGGGCGTGCGGAGGAACTGGAAGTAGCGCAGGACGGCGTGGGCGCAGAGGTGAACGATCGCGGTGCGGTGGAAGCCGAGCCCGCACTCGACGAACATGAGCCCGACCTGCGCGATCGTCGCGTAGGCGAGCGACGTCTTCGCGTCGGGGCTGACCTGACCGCTGAGCGTCGCGACGATCGCGGTCGCGAGGCCGACGAGGACGATCGCGCCGGCCGCGATCGGCTCGTGCGCGTAGAGCGGCGCCGCGCGGACGAGGAGGACGACGCCGGCGTGCACGGAGAGCCCGCCGTAGAAGATCGCGCTCGACGCGGTCGGCCCCTCCATCGCGCGCGGGAGCCAGCCGCCGACGGGGAGCTGCGCCGACTTCCCCATCGCCGCGACGAGGAGGCAGAGCGGGATCCACTTCGTGCTCGGCACCTGCGCGATGCCGCTGAAGAGCGTGTTGTGGACGGAGCGATGCACGAGCACGGCCGCGAGCACGAAGCCGACGTCGCAGAGCCGGTAGGTGACGAGGACGCGGATCGCCGCGCGGACGGGGCCGGCGCGCTCGTGGAAGAACGCGACGAGGAGCACGGAGGCGATCCCGACGAGCTCCCAGCCCGCGAAGAGGAGATCGAGGCTGCCGGCGACGAGGAGGAGCTGCATCCCCGCCGCGAACACGAGGACGAGGAGGTAGAAGCGGAGGAAGCCGGGCTCGCGATGGAGGTAGCTCGCGGAGAAGCGCGCGGTCGCGAGGAGCAGGACCGCGGCGACGGCGGACACCGCCGCCGACGTGCCGTCGAAGAGGAAGGCGAGCGGGAAGCCGTAGTCGCCCGCGCGGTACCAGGTCCCGAAGCGGACATCGAGCGGCGCGAGCCCGCCCGCGACGAAGCTCACGATCGCGCCGAGCACGGCGGCGAACGAGAAGGAGAGGCCGAGCATCGCGGTGAGGACGACGGTGCGCTCGGAGATCGGCCGCGACCTGAGCGCGCTCGCGGCGCCGAGGACGAACGCGGCCACCGCCGGCGCCGCGACCGCGAGCGGGACGACCACGTCAAGCGTCATGGAAGTCACCGATCGTGACGCGCACGTCGACCCCGTTCGACTCGCGCGCGAGCACCCGCGCGGGGCGGAGGTGCTCGGACTTCCCGCGGTACCAGTCCCGCGAACGCGCGACGACCGGGATCTCGGTGCGCGCGCCGGACCAGGGGACGAACGTGCCGTGCCGCCGGAGCCAGATCGCGCCGCTCGCCGGATCGATCGCCGCGAGCCGCACCCACTCGTTGTCGACGAGCGCGCGAAGCTCGGATCTTCGCGCGAGCACGGCCGCGATCGCGTCGAGCGAAGCCTCGACGAGGAGCTGGAGCCGGATCGGCTCGTGGATCTCGATCATCTGGCGCGGGAGCCCCGTCCGCAGATCGCTCGACGCGCCGTTCATGACGCCGATGAGACCGGTCACGTTGTGCGGCAGCTTCGTGCCGGCGCCGTAGATCTCGTTGTCGGTGGTGGAGAAGAAGTACTCGAGGTTGATCCCCGCGCCGACGGGGCCGACCGCGAGGAGGACGCGCTCGAGGACGGCGCCGCGCACGTCGCCGGTCGGATCGTAGGAGGAGAGGAGGACGCGGCGATCGAGGAAGAGGCCGCGCGTCAGCGTCCGGCGACCCACCACACACGCGGCGTTGGTCGCGTGACCGAGCTCGGGCCGAGCCTGGCTCGGATCGTAGCCGCGCGCCTCGACGTGGCGCCAAGCCTCCTCCGCGGTCGCCCTCCGCGGCGCGGACGCGAAGCGGCGGCAGCGCTCGTGCGCGTGGCGCTTCGAGGCGTCGTCGAGCGCGGCTTGAAGCGCGGAGAGCTCCGGCATGAGCTCGGCGGGGACCTCGTCGACGTCGTGGAGCACGACCCGATCGGCGCAGGTGTCGTTCACGCCGCCGATGAAGACGGTCGTGGACGGGATGTCGATCCCGCGCGCGCGCAAGAGCTCGCGCACCTCCTTCCGGTTCGCCATCCGCGCGAAGAGGCGCGCGTTTGGGCCGCCGCTGCGTCCTCCGCACGCGCCGCACGAGTACGCCGCGATGTGCGGGTTGTTCGCGCTCGACGAGTCGTGGCCGAGGACCACGACGATCCGCGCGAAGCGGCGCGTGAGCCCGATCTCCTCGAGGACGGCGCCGACGCGCTCGGCCTTCTCCGCGATCGTGAACCCGCTCGCGTGCCCCTCCGCCACGTCGGTCTCCGCGCGCGGCAGCGCCAGGCGCGTCTTCGGGAGCGGGAGCACCCACGACTCGAGGCGCCTCCGCACCCGGCCCGCGACGAACGGCGCGAACACGGTGACGAGGAGCGGGAGCGCGGTCACGAAGCCGATGAGCGCGGTGACGAACGGACCCCAGACGATCGAGTGCGAGGCGCGCTCGAGCCCCGTGGTCATCGAGTCGAGGTGACGGCGCCGCCGCTCCCGTAGCGCGGCGAGGTCGATCTGCGACGCGACCGGCTCCTCGTGCACCTCGTGGTGCGGCGTCACGACGACAGGGCAGAGCGGGAAGGTCGAGGGATCGTCGATCCCCTGGTAGGCCATCGCGAGGTTGAAGAAGCCCGGCGATCCGAACGTCTCGTGCGCGAGCGAAGCCTCCTCGAAGTGGCGGCGGATCCCTTCGTTCCGATCGTCGATGCAGGTGACGATCTGGAAGCGCGGCGCGATCGCGTCGATCGCGTGCGGGCGCTGCGCGGCGAGGGCGTCGAGGAGGTCGTCGCGGTAACAAGCCTCGTACGCCTCGTGCCACACGCGGAGGCGGAGCGGTCGATCGAGCGCGGCGAGCAGCTCGAGGAGCGCCGGCGCGTGCGCCCCGACGTCGCCGGCGCCGATCCCGAGGTGCTGCGCGAGGAGGAACAGCGGCCACGCGCGATCGTGATCGCCGCTCGCCGGCGCGTCGCGGAGCGAGGGGAGCGTCGCCGCGAACGCGCGGAGCTCCGCGGCGGGCCCGCGATGTCCGAGCCGGCGTCCGATCTCGAGGAGCGCGAGGAGGTCGAGCGTCATCCGGACGGCGAAGAAGTCGACGAGCCGCACCGTGACGCCGTGGCGTCCCTCCGCCGCTTCGACGCGATGGAACATCCCCGCCCAGCCCGGGAGCTCGAGGAGCGCGCGCTCGATGAACGCCGGCACCTCGTCCGGCGCGATCCCGAGCTTCGCGATGACGTCCGCGATCGCGTCCTCCGCCGTCGCCGCCGCCGCGAGCCACGCGCGGAGCATCTTGCCGAGCGGCCGCAGCCACGACGCGCGCACCGCGTGGCCCGCGGAGAGGACGCGACAGAACGCGACGAACAGGCCTTGCTCGCGATCGGGCATCGACCACTGCGCCTGGCCCCGATCGAGGAACGCGCCGGCGAGGAGCACGAGGAGCGGATGCACGAGGTCGTTCGGATCGTCGCCGCCGACCTCCATCAGCGCGTCGCGCGGGAACCACGCGCGCGGAGCCGGCTCCTCGACGCCGCCTCGTATGGCCGCGCGGCACGCGGTCCAGAGCGCGGCGAGCCCTTCGCGCTCGATGCGTCCGCGCGCGACCTCGGAGACTCCGCGCGCGACGGCGCGCGTGGCGCCCTCCTCCGCGATCCGCCACGCGAGCCCGGCGGGGGTCTCCGGCGCGATGCCGTGGACGAGCACGGTGCGGGCGATCGATCCGGCGTCGGGGAGCCCGCCGCGCACCTCCGGGAGCCGCGGCACCGCGTGCTCCTCGATCGCGGCGACGAGCGCGGCCGCGGTGATGCGCCCGCTCGCGTGCGCCGCGCGGTAGGCGGCCTCGGAGAGGTAGCCGGCGCCGCCGAGCTTCGCGCCCGCGGCGGCGAGCGCGTCGTGGAACGAGAGGTGCTGGAACGCGTGCAGCGTGTTGTGATGGACGAAGACGTCGAGCGGCGCTTGGCTCGGCAGGAAGTGCGCTGCATCCGCGAGCGCCTTCGCGATCTCGCTGCTCTCGACGCGTGGCATGTCTTGCGAACGAGCTCCTATCTCTCGGCCCGATGCTGGTCGTAGTGGGCGCGGATCGCGTCGAGGATGGTCCATCCCCACGCCGGCCGCGCGACGATGAGGACGCTCGGCGGCGGCGTCAGCGTCTTGAAGCGCTGCGGGTGCGCGGTGACGAGGACGGGCAGCGCGGTCGGGCGGCGCTCGGCGAGCTCGGCGAGCGTGGCGACGACCTTCTCCCAGCGGAAGTCGTCCGGGAAGAGGACGAACGCCTGCGTGCTCGCCGGCGTCGACGCGACGCACTCGCGGAGGTCGCGCATGCAACGCGCCTCGACGCCGGCGCCGCGCAGGTAGACCTGCAGGTCGTCGAGGGTCGCTCGGTTCGTCGAGACGATCGTCACGCCGTCGCGCGGGCGCATCGCGGACCCGCCGAGCAAGGTCGATACCGCGCGGGTTTGTGCGCGCATTCGCTCCTGGGCGAGGGCGACGTGGCGCGGGTGGCGCCAATTTGACGTAGTATCGCGCGGACGGATCACGACAACATGACGTAGACGGCGGTCGTTTCGCTACGCTGGTCGCATGAAGCGTCGTTCCGACATCGTCCTCGAGCCCGTGATGGCCTCCGCGCTCATGCGCGAGCTGGACCGCACGGTGCAGGCGGTCGCACCGAAGGAGGTGATCGTCACGCTCATCGGCGAGAGCGGGACGGGGAAGGAGGTCCTCGCGCGGCGGATCCACGAGCTGTCGCACCGTCGCGCGGGTCCGTTCGTCCCGATCAACTGCGCGGCGATCCCGGAGTCGCTCTTCGAGAGCGAGCTCTTCGGGCACGAGCGCGGCGCGTTCACCGGCGCGACGGAGCGGGTGCGCGGGAAGGTGGAGGCCTCCTCCGGCGGCACCCTCTTCCTCGACGAGCTCGGGGAGCTCCCGCTCGCGATGCAGGCCAAGCTCCTCCGCTTCCTCGAGCATCGCCGCTTCATGCGCGTCGGCGGGAGCACGAAGGTGAGCGTCGACACGCGTCTGATCTGCGCCACGCTCCGCCCGCTCGAGCTGGAGGTGGAGGCCGGCCGCTTCCGCGCCGATCTCTTCTATCGCATCGAGGGGATCACGCTCGAGGTCCCGCCGCTCCGCGCGCGCCCCGCCGACATCGCGCCGCTGGCCCATCAGTTCGTCGCGGAGCTCTCCGGCTTCCACGGCGTGAAGCCGCCGCGGCTCGGACGCAACATGATGGCGGCGCTGCTCCGCTACCCCTGGCCTGGCAACGTGCGCCAGCTCCGGAACGCGATGGAGCGCCTCTGCCTCCTTCGCCCGGGGAAGCTCGTCCGCGTCGTCGACCTCCCCGGCTCGCTGCAGCGCAGCGTCGCGGTGAGCCCGCGCCTCCCCGGCAAGCGCACGATCGAGGTCTCGCTCGATCAGCCGCTCGACGACACGATCCAGCAGGTCTTGCGCGCCGTCCTCGAAGCCGAGCGCGGCAACCGCTCACGCACCGCCGAGCGCCTCGGCATCAGTCTCCGCACCGTCCAACGCCAGCTCGCGCGCCTCGCGTCGGGGGGGTGATCGGCTCGCCGGTCGGACTGGAAAATTCGAGGCGTTGCGTTTGAGATTTCGCGCGCTACGTCCTCGCGATGCGGCGCGCCGTCCTCATGCTCCTTGGTTCGATCGTCGGATGCGCCGCGCCGGAACCCGCCGCGTCGTCGGAGGCGATCTCCGAGCGCGCGTTCGGCTTCGCCGCGGTGAAGGGGTGCTCCGGAGCGCTCTTCCGGTTCGATCGAATGAGCGGCTCGCGGCCAGCGCTCGTGATCACGAACGGGCACTGCGTCGGCGAATACCCCGCGCCGGGGACGGTCCTCTCCGACGTCGAGGACGCCGGCACGCGGATCATCCTGCGCGGCCCCGGCGGGCCGGTCGACGTCGACGCGACGAAGCTCCTCGTCGCGACGATGACGGGCACCGACGTCGCCGTCTACGAGCTCGCGACGACCTACGACGCGCTCCTCGACGCGCACGGGATCATGCCGCTGACGCTCGACGAGACGCTGGCGAGCGACGCCGCGCCGATCGCGATCGTCGCCGGCTATTACAACCGCACGTTCCGGTGCGAGCTCGATGGACACGTCGCGCTCCGCGAGGGGCCCTATCGCACGACCGCCGGCGTCCGGTTCACCACGCCGTGCCGCATCTACACCGGCGTCTCGGGCTCGCCGATCGTGACGTCGGAGGGGCGCTTCGTCGGCCTCGCCAACACGCACTACGACGGATCGGGCGAAGCCTGCACCTACCACAACCCGTGCGAGGTCGACGCCGCCGGCGCGATCTCGGTCGCCGAGCCCGGCCGCTCCTACGGCGTCCTCGCCACGATGCTCTACGGCTGCTTCGATCGCTCGACGGGAGCGCCCGAGCTCGAGCGGCCCACGTGCTCGCTTCGCGATGAGCGCTGACGAGCTCACTCCGTCGTCGCCGCGGTGATCGTCTCCTGGAGCGTCGCGAGCGTCTCGAGGCGGCCGTTGATGTGCTGGAGCTCGGCGAGGACGGTGAGCCCGTGGAGGACGACGCCGCGGAGCTCGTGCGCGCGCTGCCGGTGCTGCTCCGGCGTCGAGTCGACCAGGATCTCCGTCGTCAGGGCGGAGACCTGCGACGCGATGCTTCGCAGGAGCGTCGCGCGCTGCGTGGCCGCGCTGACGGCGCGGCGCACCTCCCCGCGCACGGAGGCGGTCACTTCTTCGCCGAGCGAGACGCTGGCGTTCTTCTTGGGCGTACGCGTCGAGGCCATCAGTGCTCGCTCGGGGTAAGGGCCTGCACCCACGCGACGAGGGCGTCGAGGCCGTTGGGTTTCTCGAAGAAGGTCTCCCACGCCGACGGCGCGTCCGGCGGCGGGTTGCCCGACATGAGCGCGCGCCGGCACGACGGTTGCTCCTTCGCCATCGTCGCGAGGAGGAGGTGTCCGAGCCCGTCGGGCATGTGCTCGTCGGACACCACGGCGTCGTACCCGTGCAGCGCCAGCAGGCCCCGCGCCTCCTCGACGCCGCCCGCCTCGTGCACCGTCATGTCCGCGGCGAGCGCCGACAAGCGACGTTTCAGCGTCCGGCGTAGCGTGAAGTCATCATCGACCAGCAAGATGCGCATGCGAGGCCCCCCTTGTCGGCGCTTTCCACGCTTCATCAATGAACCATCATTGTTGATGGTGGTCAAGTCGTCGTGCGACTATCGTGGGACGACGCCGAGATGCTGCAGCAGCGTGTCGATCGCGATGGGCTTGACCACGAGCGTGCCGGCGCCGAGGTCGAAGGTCGGATGGTCGCAGCTCGTCCAGACGAGGCGCGCGTCGGGTCGGGCGGCCACGATCGCGCGGAGGTCGGCGACGCGATCGGCGGGGACCTCGAGGTCGAGGACGAGCGCGTCGAACGGCTCGGTGCGCGCGAGGACGAGCGCCTGGCGCGCGTCGGCGCACGAGCGGACGACGACGTCCTCCGCTTCCAGCAGCGCGACGAGCCCCCGCCGTGACGCCTCGTGGCGCTCGACGACGAGGACACGTTTCCGGTTGGATCTCGACACGGCGCGCGCAGTTCCGAGAGCCCGGCCGAGGAGTCAAGGGAGGCGCGCGCGCGCGTACACATCGCCGCGACCGTACTCTTTCGCCCGTGCACGCGCTGCGTTCGCCGCGCAACTCCTGCGCGTGGCGTGGTTCTCGCTCCGGCAGGAGGGCATGAACCGTTTGAATCGCCTCGCCGTCGTCGACGCCGCCCTCGCCCTCGCCGATCGAGAAGGGCTCGAGGCCGTCTCGATGCGAAAGGTCGCGCGCGAGCTCGAGGTCGCGCCGATGTCGATCTATCGCCACGTCGCGAACAAGGCCGAGCTCTTCGATCTCATGCTCGACCGTGTCATCCAGCGGCTGCTCCCGGTCGCGGCCACCGGAGCGGCGTGGGAGACCGCGGTCCGCGCGATGGCGCACGAAGCGCGCCGCCTCCTCGCCCGGCACCCGAGCTGGCTGCCGCTGCTCACGCGTCCGATCGCGCCGCGCTCGGCGCTCTCGCTCTTCGAGCGCCTCGCCGCCGCGATGGCCCGCGAGCGCGTGTCGCCGAAGCGAAAGCTCCACGCCGTGACCTCGCTCATGTGCTTCGTGCTCGGCTTCGTCCTCGTCGAGCGCATGATGCTCGGAGGCGGCACCGGCGCGGTCCCGCTCGCGCAGCTCCGCGCCGCGTTCGCCGTCACCGCGGCGGCGCCGGCGACGTATCCGCGCCTCGACGCGCTCGCGGGCGCGGTCGATCGCTGGAGCTTCGATCAGGCGTTCGAGGTCGGCCTCGACACTTTCCTCGCCGAGATCCGCGGCGCGCGCGCGGCCTGACGCGGCAACTCCTGCGCGCCGGCGCAGGCGCTGCGCGGAACGACGCTTGCTGCGACGGCGGGCATGCGCCACCTCACTCCGCTCGTCGTCCTCGTGCTCGCCGCGAGCTGTTCCCCGGCCGGTCAGGGCGCGTCGCCGCTCGTGCCGGCGGCCGCGTCCTCGACCTCCTCCGACGTCCGGCTGCGCTCCGGCGAGACGAGCACCTTCGTCCCGACCGGCCCGCAGAGCTTCACGCCCGAGGCGCGCTTCAAGATGCGCGACCGCGCGGTTCGTCAGCTCTGGTCTTCGTCGATCGGGCGCACCGATCACCGGACCACGATGCTCGTCCGCGACGGCGCGGTGTGGATCGGGACGAAGCGCGGACCGAGCGGCCCCGCCGGCGTGCACGTCATCGACGGCCGCTCGGGCGCGCGCCGCGCGTTGCTCCCCGCCGCCGCCGGCGACGTGGTCGGGATCGCGATGGAGGGCGATCGTGTCTACTCGTCGTCTGCGGGTCCTTCGGGCGCGGGCTCGGGCTCGGGCTCGGCTTCGGGCTCGGGCGAGGTCGCGGCGACGACGAAGGGCGGCGCGATCGTGTTCCGGACGGCGATCGGAGCGGCGGTGATGACGCCGCCCACGCTCGTCGACGCCGACGGCGACGGGACGCTCGAGGTGGCGGTCGGCGACGCGACGGGGAAGGTCACGCTCCTCGACGGGAGGACGGGCAAGGTGCGCTGGAGCCGCGTGCTCGGCTCCGCGACCGACGGGCGTCGCGAGATCGGAGGAGGCCTCGCCGCCGCCGATCTCGATCACGACGGCAAGCCGGAGATCGTCGCCGGCACCGATGGCGGGCGTCTCTACGCGCTCCGCGCCGCGACGGGAGAGACGGCGTGGCAGACGTCGCGCGCGTCGTCGCTCCGCGCGCCGCCGCTGGTGGCGGACGTCGACGCCGACGGCCACCTCGAGGTCGTCGCGGGCTGGGCGGACGGCGACATCGCGATCTTCGACGGCCGGAACGGCAAGGAGCTGTGGTCGGCGCTGATGGAGGAGGACGACGGCGACTCGACCGGGCTCCTCGCGACGCCGACGCCGATCCCGGGCGGCAGCATGCTCGTCCCGACGTCGCGCTGGGGGAAGGAGGACGCCGTCGTCGTGCTCCGCGCGAACGAGCGCGCGTATCGCTCGCGTCAGGGCTCGGTCGTCGCGTCGCCGGTCCTCGGCACGCTCGCGCAGGGGGCGACGATGACCGAGGCGGTGGTGGGGACGATGCAAGGTGACGTCGTCGCGTTCGACGCCGCCGGCGGCATCTCGTTCCTCTACCGGCTCGACGCACCGATCGAGGCGCCGGCGCTCATCGCCGACATCGAACGCAACGGCTTGCAGGAGCTCGTGGTCGCGACGCGCGACGGCCGCCTGGTCGCGCTCGCGACCCACGCGCCGCTCCCGCCGCTCGCCGGCGTCGCGCGCGGCGCCTCGGGGCACAACGACGGTGTCTTCCCTGCGATCGATCTCGGATGGCGCCTGCCATGAGCGCCGTTCGCACGATCCTCGTCCCGGTCGACTTCTCCGATCCGAGCGGTCGCGCGCTCGCGTTCGCCGCCGACCTCGCCACGCAGCTCGGCGCGACGCTCGCGGTCCTCGCGGTCTACGACCCCCGCTCCGTCCGCTCCGGCTCCTCCTCTGGTTCCTCTGGTTCCTCTGGTTCCTCTGGTTCCTCCGGTTCCTCCGGTGACGACGCTGCGCAGCTCGCCGCCGCGACGGTGCGCGCGCTCGACGTGTTCTGCGAGCCGTACGAGGTGCGCGCGTCGCTCGCGAAGCGCACCGCCGAGGGCGATCCGCGCGACGTGATCCTCGAGGTCGCCGGCGAGATCGGCACCGACCTCGTGGTGATGGGCACGCACGGCCGTCGCGGCGCCGCGCGCGCGCTGTTCGGTAGTGTCGCGGAGGCGGTGGTGCGCGAGTCGCCGGTGCCGGTCGTCACGGTGCGCTGACGCGCAGGCTCTGCGCCGGCATCGCGCTTGCTCCTTCGAGAGCACATGCAGACCCCTCTTCGGATCACCTTCCGTGACATGGCTCCGAGCACGTTCATCGAGGATCACGTCCGCTCGCGCGCCGAGCGCCTGGAGCGTCTCTCGGCTCGCATCACGAGCTGTCACGTGACGCTGTCGCTGCCGAACGGCTTCCGGCACGGCAGCCATCCACATGTTCGCATCGACCTCGCCGTCCCCGGCCGCGACCTCGTCGTGAACCGCGATCACGAGGATGACAAGGGCCTCCGCGACATGCACGCGTGCATCGATGCCGCGTTCGCCGACGCGCGCCGCATCCTCGCCGATCACGTACGTTCGCACCGCCGCCGCTGACGTCGCAGGTGCTGCGGTCCTCCGTCCCTGGCGTCTTGGCGTCTTGGCTCCTTCGCTCCTTCGCTCCTTAGCGAAGGAGGATCACATGGTCGTTCGCGGCCGATCGGTCATAGTGAGCCCGTTGGGGAGGACGTTCATGAACGAGCACCCGCCGCGCTCCACGCGCCGCGCCAGAACGAGCATCGACATCTTGCACGAACGCGACGCCTTGGCCGCCCGCGTCGAGGAGCTCTCCGCCGTCGTCGCCGCCGTCGCGGCGGAGGTCCAGCACGCACTCCGCCACCCAGAGACCTCGCTAACGACGGTCTGCCGTATCGAAACCGTCGTATCCCGCGCCCCCACCCCGCGCTCCACACCCGACTAGCGCGCCCGCGCCGCCCCATCGAAGCGACTTCGTCACCGCGACGTCGCGTCGTCGTCCCAGCATTCCGGCCGAAGCGACTTCGCCACCACGCCGTCCTGTCGTCGTCTGCGCGCCGCCATGGCGGTGTCGTCCGCGCGTTCCTGTCGAGGCTTCGTCGCCACGTCACCATGTCGTCGTCCGCGCGTCCCCGTCGAGGTGGCTTCGTCGCCACGTCGTCGTCCGCCGCGTCCCCGTCGAGGTGGCTTTGTCGCCACGCCACGTCGTCCTGTCGTCGTCCTCGCGCGCCGCCATGGTGTCGTCGCCGAGCTGCCATGTCGCAGCGGAGTCGTCGTCCGCGCGCGCCGTCATGGTGTCGTCGCCGAGCTGCCATGTCGCAGCGGAGTCGTCGTCCTCGCGCGCCGCCATGGTGTCGTCGCCGAGCTGCCATGTCGCAGCGGAGTCGTCGTCCTCGCCGTCACGGCATCGTCGTCCGCGCGTTCCTGTCGAGGTGGCTTCGTCGCCACCACGCCATGTCGCCGCGGCGTCGTCGTCCATGCGCGACGTCGCGGCGTCGTCGTCCGTGTGTCCTGTCGGAGCGGCTTGTCGCGTCGCCGCGGCGTCGTCGTCTGCTTATTCTGTCGAGGTGGCTTCGTGGCCGCGGCGTCCTGTCGTCGTCCGCAACGTCCCTGCGTTTGCGTCGAGACGGAGAGCGTCGGCTCGCGTTCACCTCGTGTTGGCGCCTTCCGCACGATGTCGGTCGCCACGGCGAATCTCGGAAAGGTGCAACTTGGATACAGGAGCGGTACACTTCACGGAACCTACAATTGAGCAAGCGAGAGTCCGTGAAATCGAAACCGAAGAAGGCCGCGGCCGCGAAGAAGGACGAGGTGCGCACTGTTCCGACGGTGCCCGAGCTCCAGGCTCTGCTCCGTGGCGCGGGGCTACGCAGCACGGTCTCGCGGATCGCTGTGCTGGAGCACTTCTACGAGCATGGCGGTCGCAAGAGTCACGCAGACATCTTCGAGGCGCTCGACGACCGCGGCTTCGATCGCGCGTCGATCTACCGAATCCTCATGGACCTCGCGGACGCGAAGATCCTCTCGCGCACCGATCTCGGCGACCACATATGGCGATTCGAGCTCCTACGAGACGGAGCGAGCGAGCACGCCGAGCAACACCCGCATTTCGTCTGCGTCGACTGCGGCCAGGTCTCGTGCCTCCCCGACGTCACGGTCAAGCTATCCGGCCGCCGTCCCCCCAAATCAGTCGCCGCAAAAAAAGTCTCCATCCAACTAAAGGGCATCTGCGACGACTGCACCTGATCCGCCGCTCACGCTCACCGCTCACCGCCCGCTCACGCGCCGCTCAGTCGCGCCCGCTCACGCTCACGCTCGCCGCTCACGCTCACGCACCGCTCAGTCGCGCCCGCTCACGCTCAGTCGCGCCCGCTCACGCTCAGTCGCGCCCGCTCACGCTCAGTCGCGCCCGCTCACGCTCACGCACGCCGCTCACGCTCACGCGCCGCTTTGTCGCGCCCGCTCACGCTCACGTCGCGCCCGCTCACGCACGCCGCTCAGGCTCACGCACACGCGCCGTTTTGTCGCCCCCGCTCACGCTCACGCACGCCGCTCAGGCGCAGCCGCCCGCTCACGCTCGCCCGCGTGCCGTTAGCCCGGCGCGGGCGAGGTGGTATTCGCCGTCGCAGATTCGAAGGAGCAAGCGTGGGCTTGCGTCGGGCTCGAGCGGTGGCGAACGGTGGACGAGGCCGTCGTCGTCGCTCTCGTTGCAGCCCTTCATGATGATCACGGAGCCGGTCGCGAGTCGCTCGATCGAGCTCGGCTTCCAGCAGCAGCGGTCCCGACGCCACGCTTCCGCGGCGTCGGGATCGAGCCACTCCGTGCCGGCGCCGACATACGTCGTCAACAGTCTCCGGCCGACTCGATCGACGTGAAGCCGATGGCATGAGCTGTCGGCGACGACCGCGAGCGAGACGTAGGCGTGGGGCACGAGCGCGATCTCGAACCAGCGGTTCAGGAGCAACCTCGCGTCCGCGAGGATCGCGTCGCGCCCGTCGCTCGGTTCGAGCTCGGCGACGAGCGGAGCCAGCGAGCGAGCGTGATGATCGTGCGCCCAGAGGAGCAGTCCCCTCTCGACGGTGTGCCTCGGAAGGCGAGCGGCGACCTGACGCGCGACGTGCTCGTCGACGCTCCGCTGCCAGACGGCGGCGACGGTGTCTGCCGCCGCGATCTCTCGCAAGACGTCGACCGAGGTCGACGACACGACTTTCGATGTCTTCACGAGCCGAGCGCTCTCGGAGAGGGACATGCAGCGACCGTATGAGCTAGTGCGATTGTTTGCAATTCAATTGCAACTATTGGAACGCGCCAAGCGGTGCGTGGGATGGTCAAACGCAAGCGATCTTCGTTGGTGCAACACGGTTGATGAACTGTGCGTCTGATGAATGATATGCAATGCGATTGCGTTTGGTTGCCGTGGCGGATATCGCGTCGGGCCGCCATGACGAAACGACACCGGCCCGCGCCGGAGCCGGAGCCGGAGTCGGAGTCCTGCGAGCCGGAGGCTCACGCGCGGCGTGTTTGGCGCGGGCTCCGCGCCGATCGAGTGTATGACGCAGCGGCGACGATCTTCGGGGCGGTGGGCGATCCAGAGCGGTTGCAGTTGCTCATGCAGCTCCGCGACCGCCCGATGACGACCGCGGAGCTCGCGGAGGTCGTCGGCCGTCACAAGTCGCTCGTGACGCAGCAGCTGCGAGTCCTGCGAATCGTACGGCTCGTGCGTCGTGTCCGCCGCGGCAACGTCGTCCGCTACGAGGTCCACGATGCACGCGCGGAGGCGCTGCTCGCGGCGTTCGTCCGCGATCTCGCCCGTCGCTCGCTCCGCCCACGCGCGTCTCGATGAGCGTCCTCGACGACGCTGGCCACGACCGGTCACCGGTCATCCAAATGCAAGCGCGGTGCGTTAGTATATGCAATCAACTTGCTTATGATTCGAGAGTGGCCTATTCCGAGCCTGCCGCGCCGGCGATGGACGCTCGGTCCGGCGGAGCACACCAACGTGAAAAGTTCTCTCCTGTCGATCGCAGCGTTTGTCGTCGTCCTCGCCGCCAGCGGGGCAGTGACGGCTTGCTCCGACGACGACCACGACCACGACGATCATGATCACGACGCCCACGGCTCGACGCCGGAGTCGTGTGAAGCGTTTCATGACGCTTGCGCAGCGAAGAGCTCTTCCAACCCGAAGGCGAAGGAGTGTGACGACTTCGTTCACGTCGCGGGCCGCACCGAGGCCGACTGCGCCGCCAAGAAGGACGAGTGCGTCGCCGCGTGCCAGTGATCCCACCATCACCACCTCACGTCGACCGTCACACGAGCGATGACGCGTCACTCCGTGATGAGCTCGTCCGATTCGCGCGCCGCGGCGATCCCGAGTGATGCGTCGGCTCGGCGAAGAAGTCGTGGACGAATTGGACGCGGCCTTCGTGCGCGTGGGGCTACGAGCGCGGCGCGTTGATGTCGTCGAACGTGGCCCAGAGGCGCCAGTCGAGGTTCGACGTGCCGCGCTGAAACAGGGCGGGATCGCCCGCTGCGATGGCTCGAGCGAGCGTGCGAAAGACGGACGACTCGCTCGGCTTCTTCACGTAGCTACGGTCTGGATCTTCACCGGGCTCCGAGCGGGAGAGGACGTGCTCGAAGGCGTCGGTGACGAGGAGGACGTCGGCCTCGGTCGCGTCGATGGTGCGCAGCGTCTCTCGCCGAGCGGTCCGAACAGCGAGCCGGGGAACGTCGCGAGGTAGGCGCGAAGCAGGAGGACGTCGGCGGGGCGCTCGGCGGCGTGATCGAGGTTCGCCACCTTGCCGGGCCGCAGAGCGAGTTGGCCGACGAGCGACGGGTGATAGCGGAGCGTTCCGGCAGGGCCGGTGAGCTCGACGCCGTCGAGCCGGAGATCGTTGGGTTCGTGCGGTGTTACTTCGAGGCCGACGTCACGTTTGGCCGGAACATCGATGGCGTGGTCAGGGATCGACGGACCGTAGATCTTCGAGCGCACGCCCGCCGACATCCCGTCGCCGTCGTCGATCCATGAGCCCTGAAGCTGGTCGAAGACGAGGCTCCAGTCGTCGTCGGCGCGTACGACCACGAGGCGCATGGCGTGGTACTCGGTCGCCGTGACGTTGCGGAAGTCGGGCCAGTCCACGGCCCACTGCGCGTCCAGCACGTCGAGGATCTGCGCGGGAGCGAGCTTCGATTGCCCCATTGCCTACGTGAGTAGGCCGGAACGGCTTGCTGCAGCAACTCGAAGTGGTCGTGAGCATCAACGACTCGATGACGTTCTCGCTCTCGCGACGAACGACGAACGACGAGCTGAACCTCGCGCTCGATGTGTTTGCGGCCTGAAAGCCAAGGCCCGATGAGGAAGACCGCGCGGCGTGCGCCGCTCATCGCTGCATGGGCTTCGTGATGTTTGAACAGCAGGCGGGGTCGGGCAGCGTCTGGGCGCGCTCGCTACGGCTCAGTTATGAAAATGAAAATCATTTTCAATAAGGTGGAGATCGCCTAGATTCCCACCATGCACGAGCGTCATGGGGGCTTCACGGACGAGAAGAGGAAGGCGCGCTCCGGCATCGGTGAGGCCGAGGGGAAGCGTGTGCCGAGCCTCGTCGCCGGCGACTCGTCGGACGAGAAGAGGAAGGCACGCTCGCTCGGCGGTGAGGACGTTGAGGGGAAGCACGTGCCGCGCTCGCTCGGCGGTGAGGCCGAGGGGAAACGTGTACCGCGCTCGCTCGGCGGTGAGGCCGAGGGGAAGCGTATACCGCGCTCGGTCGGCGGTGAGGCCGAGGGGAAGCGTGCGCCGCGCTCGGTCGGCGGTGAGGCCGAGGGGAAGCGTGTGTTGCGCTCGGGCGGTGGTGAGGGGGTGGAGGGAAGGCGTGTGATGGGGGGTGAGGTGGAGGGGGAGTGGAAGGCGCTCTCGGCGGCGGGAAATGATGCCTTTCGTCGTGGGGACGAGCGGGAGGCGCGTGAGTTGTATGGGCTTGCGGTCGCGGAGGCGGAGCGGCTCTGGAGGCTCGCGAGGGCGGGGGACGCCGTTGCCAGCTTTCTTGCGCCTGCGCTCTATACGATTGCGTGTCACAACCTCGCCGAGCTGGAACGTCGGGCTGGAGACGGCGCGGCTTCGCGCGCGTGGCTCGAGCGGGCGTTCGAGAGGCTCGTCGCGGCGGCGCGGGATGGGGCGCTGCCGCTCGCGTTGCGGGCGCGGGCGGTTCAGAACCTGAAGCACGCGCTCGCCGAGATCGTCGAGCACTCGCCGGGGTCGTCCGCAGAGGCGCTCGCCCCCGTCGTCGCCCACGCCATGGATGCGTGGCTCTGCGTGCGCGCGCTTCATGAGCGGAATGAGCTCGGGACGAACACGGGATGAGCACGAATGGATAACGGACGAGGAACGAGCACGGAGCCTACGATGAACGCCGCATCCAGCTCGGCAGCACTGCCGTCATCGAAGTACACGAAATACACGATAGAGCGCGTCGTCGAAGTCCACCATTGGACCAATCGGCTCTTCACGATCCGGTGCACGCGCAGCAGCGGGTTCCGGTTCGCGAATGGGCAGTTCGTCATGCTCGGGCTCGAGGTCGACGGCGCCCCCCTCGTGCGCGCCTACTCGATGGCGAGCGCGAACTACGAGGAGACGCTCGAGTTCTTCTCGATCAAGGTCGAAGACGGCCCGCTCACGTCGCGCCTCCAACACGTCGCCGTCGGCGACGCCGTGCTCGTCGGGAAGCGCCCGACCGGGACCCTCACGATCGGGAACCTCCGGCCCGGCGCGAGGCTCTGGCTCCTCGCGACCGGAACCGGGCTCGCGCCGTTCCTCAGCGTCATCAAGGACCCCGAGACGTACGAGCGCTTCGAGCGCGTGATCCTCACCCACACCTGCCGTCAGGTCGAAGACCTCGCGTACGCGCGCTTCATCGAGCACGAGCTCCCCTCCCACGACGCGCTCGGTGAGCTCGTGCAGCCGCGCCTCACCTACTACCCCTCGGTGACCCGCGAGCCCTTCCGCACGGAGGGACGCATCACCGATCTCCTCGCGACCGGCCGCGCGTTCGAGGACCTCGGGCTGCCCCCGCTCGACCCTCGCTCCGATCGGATCATGCTCTGCGGCAACCCCGAGATGCTCGCCGAGACGTCCTCGTTCCTCGAGGCGCAGGGCTTCGAAGAGGGCAACAGCGGAGCGCCCGGCGACTACCTCGTCGAAAAGGCGTTCGCGCTGAAGTAGGTGAAATAGATAAAGTAGCCGAAGCCGCGCGGCTACCGGCTGAAGACCCGGCCCGGCGACGCCGACTCCGCGGTGTGGCACGCGTTGCAGTCGCCGTCGGCGGCGGTCGCGATCGGATCCTTCATCTCGAGGAGGCCTCGCGCGTTGACGACGGCGGCGGTGACCGGGAACGCGAGCCGCTGCTCCGTCATGAAGTTCCCCGCCGCGTTGACCGGCAAGGTCAGCGTCTTGCCGTCGGCGCCGGTGAGGAGCACGCGCGTCTCGGGATCGGAGACGCCGTTGCAGTCGTCGGCGTCGTGCGGCGCCGGGTACACCGTGCCCGCGAACGAGAAGAGCGGGCCGTCGTCGTCCTCGGCGCCGCCGACCGGCTTGAGCGGCTTGCCCGCGTGGCACGCGATGCACGCGTGGCCCGGCGACATCAGCTTGCTGCCGTCGTCGCCCCGCGTCCACCACGTGCCGCTCGTGCACGTCAGCTCGAAGGCGGCGGGGGTCGCGAGCTCCGCGCACTCGCCGGCCGGCATCCCGCTCGCGACCCATCGCTCGAAGACCTCGATCTCCGCGACCTCGAGGAGGCCCTCCGGCGGCATCGGCTCGAGCGCGTCGCGCATCCGGAGCGCCGACTCGGCGCCGGCCGTGCGTCCGTTGTAGTCCGCAAGCAAGTCGTCGCGCGAGAGGAGGCGGGTCTTCGCGTCCTCGCGCACGTCGCCGTGACACCGCGTGCAGCGCTGCGCGAGCAGCGTCGCGATCTCGCAAGGGAGCCCGCTCGGTACGACCTGCTCGCCGCCCGCGCGCGGCGGCTCCTCCGCGGGCGCGAAGTCCTCGGACCGACCGCGCGGCCCGGTGTAACACGCGGCCAGCGCTGCGAGCGCGAGCGCAACGGCGAGCGACGCCGGCCGCGTCCAGCTCAATCGTTCTCCTCGTCCTCGCTGTCGGAGTCCTTGTCTTTGTCTTTGTCTTTGTCCTTGTCCTTGTCCTTGTCTTTATCCTTGTCCTTGTCTTTATCCTTGTCGTCGTCTTCATCGTCGTCCCCGCTGCCCGTGTACGTGCACGTGGCGGTCGAGGAGGTCTCGCCGAGCTGGACCTGATCGACGCAGGAGTTGAGCGCCGACGCGAAGACTCCGCAGCGACCCGTCGGCAAGCAGCAGCCCGCGTACTTCGCGCCGCCCTCCACCGTCAGGCCCGGACACGTCGCCGAGATCGTGGCGGCGTCCTTCGTGGACCCGGCGTCGGTGGACTTCGCCCCGCTCGCGGTCGGGCCCGGCGCCGCCGGCTCCGTCGGCCCGGCGTCACGTGCGATGACGACGACGCCGGGTCGATCGTCGATCGTGCAGGCGATGATCGCCGTCGATGCGAAGGCGAAGGTCGCGATGGCGAGGGAGAGCCGTACGTTCATGAGGTGGTCCTTTCGAGTCCAAACAGCGCGCCGCCGGTGACGAGGGTCAGGGCGGCGAGGCCGCCGCGTCCGGCGAACGCGAACGCGACGGTCGTGACGACGAGTCCGAGCAAGAAGCCGTTGTTCTCGTCGAAGAAGACGGAGCGGTCCTTACCGCGTCGGGCGGCGCTCGTGAAGAACCCACCCGCCCAGAGCCCGCCGATCGCGATCGAGAGCGCGGCGACGGGGACGAGCGCCCGGCTCCACGGCCACAGCCGCGTGAGCGCGATCATCGCCTCGAAGGCGAGGAGCCCGGCCGCGATCGCCGCGCGCCGGGGGAGCGGGAGCCAGAGGCCCACGAGCGTCCCCGCGAGCCAGGCCGCGGTGAGCCCGGCGTAGGTCGGCCACGCCGCGGACCCCACGCTCTGGACCGCGAGCAGCGTCCCGACCTGGAGGGACGCGAAGTACACGCCCGTCATCGTGCTCGCGAGATCACTCATCGCGCGGCCTCTTTCCCGCCGCCGACTGGCGCGCGAAGAAGCGCTCGAGGCCGCGCCGCAGCACGAGATCGAGCGAGTCCACCTCGAGCGGGCGCGTGTCTCCGATCCGGCGCCGAACGGCGGTCGGCGAATGAACGACGAGCTTCGTCTCGGCCGGAGGCATGACGTCGCGCACGCGCTCGACGTCGAACGGCAGCGAAGGCGACGCGTACGCGAAGGCTCGATCCGCGATCGCGCTCTCGACGACGGCGACCTCCTCGAACACCGCCGCGAGCGAGGCGGCGACGCGCGACGGCGAGCGGCCGCGCTCTCCGAGCCGGTTGCCGCTGAGCTGAACGGCCACGACGCCGCGCGGCGCGAGGCGCGCGCGGGCGAGCTCGTAGATCTCGCGCGTGTGGAGGAAGGCCTCCTGGAAGCCGAGCGGGCTCGGGACGTCGAACACGATGAGGTCGAACGTCTCGCCGGACCGCGCGAGGTACGCCTTGCCGTCCGTCTCGACGAGCGACCAGCCCGCGCGCCCCCGCCCCGCGTCGGGGCTGAAGAAGCGACGGCCGGTCTCGACGACGACCGGATCGAGCTCCACCGTGACGACCTCCTCCGCGAGCACGAGGAGCGGCGCGACGAGCGAGAGCGTGCCGTTGCCGACGAGGAGCACGCGGCGCGGTCGCATCAGTCGCGCCGGGATCACGGCGAGGTACTCGTTGAGGAGCGCGAGGTCGCTCGCGTTGAGGTTCTCGAGGCCGTCGAGGTAGAGCGAGCGGCGCCCGGGCCCGTCGTCGACGACCTCCACGCGCTGGTACGGCGAGTCGATCGAGAAGACGACGTCGGCGTGTTTCATCCCGTGCACGTTGCGGTAGACGGCGGTGCTCGCGGCTTGCGCGCGCGCGGGCAGCGACGGCAGGAGCAGCGCCGCCGGCACCGCGAACGCGAGCGCGGGACGGCGTCCCATCGAGAGGGCGAGCACGCCGCCGAGGAGGATCCAGTGCAGCGTCATCAGCACGACGACGGGGTGCCCGAACGACACGTGCACGACGAGGAGCCCGCCGAGGAAGCCGGCGAGCTCGGCGCTGTAGCTCCAGCGCATGCCCGCGACGCGGTCCTCTTGCTCCGCCACCGCGCGCGGCAGGAGCGTGGCGAGCGGCGCGAGGAGGCACGCGGCGAGGCCGACCGCGAAGGGGAGGCGCACGACCGCCGAGGTCGTGTCGAGGAGCGCGAAGCCCCAGCGCGGCAGCACGGGCAGCGACAGGTGGAGCAGGCATCCGGCGACGAAGAGCTTCGGTCCCACCGCCGTGCGCGTCAGGCGCGGCGCCCACCAGTAGCCGAGCGAGATCGCGGCGAAGAGCGTCGCGTTGACGAGGAGGATCACGATCTCCTCGCCGAAGAGGCCGCTCACGAGCTCGCGGACGATCAGCGCCTGCGACGTCGCGAGCGCGCCGCCCGCGGCCGCGAGCGCGGCGAGCCGTCGGGTCGGCGGGCGGCTCGCTCCACTCCCGTTCACTTGACCCCCAGCGCGGCGAGGACGGGCGCCACGAGCGCCGACCCCGCGTTCATCGCGTGGTTCCGCTGCGAGCGCGGGAGCCCGACGCGAGGCGCGCGCCGGCCCTCCGAGAGGAGGAGCGTCCCGAAGAGGCGGTCCCACACCGCGAGGGCGGAGCCGTAGTTGCCGCGCGCGCCGCTGCGTGCATGATGCAACTGATGCTGCGCCGGGCTGATCAGCCAGCGCTCGATCGCGGCGGGGAAGCGGAGCCAGACGTGCGAGTGGCGGAGGTTCGCGCCGGCGGCGGTCCAGACGAAGCCGAGGACGTCGACGCCGAGGACCTCGAACGAGCGCAGCGTGCCGGGGAGGAGCCACATGAAGACGCCGGTGACGAGGCCGGCCGCGAGGCCGCCGCGGAGCTGGTTGAGCGAGCTCTCGAGCGGGTGCACGCGATAGAGCGTGAGCGGGGTGAGCACCTCGGCGGAGTGATGCACCTTGTGGAGCTCCCACAGCGCGGGGACGACGTGCATCGCGCGGTGGACGAGGTAGCGCGTGAGGTCGTCGGCGAGGAAGAGCGCGAGCGTGAACGCGACGAACACCGGCGTGCGATCGCCGCTCCACGACAGCGGGCTCGCCCCGACGCGGTCGCGGACCGCGCCGCAGATGACGAGCGCGACGCCGAGGACGGAGAGGCGGAGCGGCCAGAGCAGGAGCGGCTGGCACACGCCGCGGACCGCGAGCCACACCACGTCGAGGCGCGACGAGCGATGGAGGAAGAGGCGGCGCGGGAAGAGGAAGCGGAGGAGCGGCGTGCGCGAGAGCCCGCGCCACCACGCGAACGCCGCGAGGAGGAGCGACATCCCGATGAACGGCAGCCACACGCGATGGTGCGGGCCGAGGAGCTCCTCGAGCGGGGTCAATCGTTGTCCCCTTCGACGCGGGAGGGGAGCTCGAGGTTGAGGACGGTGACGACCTCGGTCTTGAGGATGTCGGCGAGCTTCTTCAGCGCGGCGTGGAACGCTTGCGCCTCCGCGCTGCGGGCGGCGAGCGCGTCCTCGAACGTGCCGGCGGGGATCTTGGCGAATGTCGCCTCGACCTCGGCGAACGCGGCGGCGGCCGACGCGGCGACGCGGCCCGCGCCCACACCTTCGAGGAGATCGTCGAAGCCGAGACCTCCGCCGTCTACGCCACATCCGAAGAATATCGCGCGGAACCCGGCGAGGTTGGCGGCGACGTACGCGTGCCCGAGGCGCGAGTGCGGCGCTTCGACGAGCTCCGGCTCGCCGAGCGCGCGGCCGACCTTGTCGTCCTTGAGCTCCTTGTCGAGGTAAAAGAGCGCGTCCGTCAGCGCGTTGATCGCGCCCTGCTGCGAGGCGAACACGCGGCTGCCGCTCCCCGCCGTCTCGAGCTCGGCGAGGAAGTTGCCGCCGCTCGGCTCCCAGCGCTGCACGAGATCGCCGAGCCGCGCCGCGACGTCTTCGCCGACGACGCGCGCGTAGGCGGCGCGCCGCTTCGTGAGCTCGGCGGGGGCGAGGCCGGCCCACGTGCCCTCGGTGTTGATCGCGGCCGTCGCCGGGCACGCGTTGGCGGCGCCTTCGTAGAAGAGGAGGTACTCGATCGTGGCGAGGCCGCGCGCGCCGGCGCGGGTCTTCACCGAGCGGAGCTCGGGCTCGAGGTACTTCTCGTTCGCGAGCGTGTCGTCCATGAGGCAGCGATCGGGATCGGGGAACATGTAGACCTGATCGCGGATCCCTTCGCCGCCGGGGCCGATCGCGCGCGCGAAGGGGCCGAACTGCATCGCCTCGGCGCGCTGGAATTCGGTCATCGTCTCCGCGAACGCGGCGCGCGCGGCCGCCTTCGTCGCGTCGCTCGGCGCGGCGTCCCACGCGCGCAGCGCGTCGGCGAGCACGTCGGCCTTCGCCTTCGTGCGCCGATACGTGTCGAGCGCGCACGCGCCTTCGCCGGCGAGGAGCTCCGCGCGCGTGAACGTGCCCGCGTCGGAGACGAGCGTGCCGGGCTCGAAGCGCACCTCGGCCGAGTCGCCCCGCCGGCAGGCGATCGCGACCGGCCCGCCGAGGACGGCGGCGGCGAGGACGACGTCGCGCGCCCTCACGTCGTCCGGCCGGTCATCTCGACGCCGGATGCGAGGAAGACCGCGGGCCTCTTCATGCGGGGCTCTCTGCCATTAATGAAAATGATTATCAACATTAACTTCGCGTGCTAGGAAAGCCTCGTGAAAACAGCTGGTTCCCTCGCGGCGGTCCTTGCCATGCTCCTCGGTTGCGGGTCCGACGGCACCACCGGCACCTCGCCGGACGCGTCCGCGCCCGACGCCGGCGACGGGCGGACCGACCCGTTCTGCCGGACGCGTCCGCGCCTCTCCTTCTGTGAGGACTTCGACGAAGGCGAGCTCCCCGGGCGCTTCGAGTCGATCGAAGGGAGCGCGGCGATCGTCACGCGGGGGCCTCGCGACGGCGCGCCCTCCGCCCCGAACGTCGTCACGATCGCGCAGACGGCGGAGGCGACCGATGCCCGCCTCACGTTCTCCTCCGCGCGCGGGAACAAGTTCAACCTCTTCTTCCTCGTCGCCGTCGCGGAGGGCCACGGCCGGCTCGACCTCGCCGGCCTCGATGACGGCGACTACCACCTCGAGCTCGGCGTCGAGCCCGACGGGAAGTGGTACGTCGAGGAGCGGATCGCCGGCGGCGCGCCGCGCCTGGTGGCGACGGAGCTCGGGCCGCGCCGCGGCGAGTTCACGAGCGTGCGCTTCGACGTCTACGTCGACGGCGCGGGCGAGGGCCACATCCGCTTCCGCTCCGGCAGCGACACCGTGTTCACGAGCGAGCCGCTCTCGTTCGGCGACGCGCGCGCGGAGCTCGCGCCGCGCTGGTACGTCGGCGCGCGGCTCCGCGCCGGCGATCCGTCACGCGTCGCCTTCGACACCGTCACGCTCGGCGAGGACTGACGTCACGCTCCTCGCTCGAGGACGAGCCCGACGATCCCGAACGCGCGGAAGAGCTCGGCCTTCACGGAGAGCCCCGCGTCGTCGAGCAACGTGACGAGCCGCTCGCGCGTGATCGCGTGGAACCCCGACGTGAGCCGCTCGCGCATCGTCTCGAGGCGCTCGTCGAGGACGCCGGCCGCGTGCGAGCAGCGCAGATGCGCCTCGGTCAGGAGCGCGCGCGCCGGCCCCACGTCCTCGAGCTCCGCGAGCACGACGACGCCGCGCGGACGCACCGCGCGGCCGAGGTCGCGCAGGAAGGACGCGCGCGCGCCGTCGTCGGGGATCAGGTGGCCGACGAGGAGGACGATCGCCGCGTCGTAGGGGCGATCGATCCGGAGCTCCGCGAGCGTCGCGGCGTGGACGACGATGGCCTCCTCCATCGCGGCCGCGGCGACGGTCCTCCGCGCCGCCTCCGCCATCGCGGGAGACGGATCGATCGCGTCGACGACGCAGCCAGGGAACGCGCGCGCGATCGCGACGGCCTCGAGCGCGGGACCGCAGCCGACCGCGAGCACGCGCTCGATCGGCGCGACCGCCGCGCCCAGCACCGCCGGCACCATCGCGTGGAGCGCGTAGTAGCCGGGGATGAGGAGCCGGATCTCCTCCATGTAGCGTTCGGCGTCGTCGAACGGCTTCGGCGCGGTCACGACGCGCCCGCGATCGACTGGACGCCGCGCGCGAACGACGAGAGCCCCGACGTCCGCAGCGGGAGGAAGCGCTTCGACATGTGCTTGCACGCGCGCTTCACCTTCAGGTACGCGGCGTGGCTCACGCAGTCGAGCGGGCAGACGACCGCGTCCACCGTCGCGAGCGCGCGCGTCACCGCGTCGAGCGACTCCTCGATCCCTCCGTCGTGATGAATGAGCTCGCCGCCGCGCCGCTCGACGAGCGCGCGGTAGTGCTGCACGAGGTTGGTCCGTCCGCCGACGCAGAGGATCCGCTTTCCGTCGAGGCCCGCGGTCAGCTCGGCGCGGCCGTCGACGAGGGGGCAGAGCGGCCGCGTGGCGAGCTCGAGCTCGTGCTCCAGCGCCTCGGTCTCGGCGACGAGCTCGGAGACGTGCTCCGACGCCTGCTCGGCGGTGGTCCGCGCCTCCGCGAGCGCGGACTCCGCGGCCGTCGCGCGCGCGAGGGCGGCGGCGAGGTCACGCTCGATCGCCTCGACGCGTCCCGCGAGATCGCTCACGAGCGAGGTGGACTCGAGCGCGGCGATGCGGTCGTGGGCGAGCCGGAGGCGCCGCTCCATCTCGTCGCGTTCGCTCCGCTGCGCGGCCATCTCCTCTTCGAGCCGCCTGCGGTCCTTGAGGAGGCTCCGGTGATCGTGCTTCAGCTGCGCGAGCTTGCCGTCGAGGGTGGCGGACGTGACCTCGAGGTCGTGGACGCGCGCCACGTCGGACGATCGCGACGCGCCGACGAGGTGCGAGAGCATGTGGATCTCGCCGAAGAGCCGCCACTGGAGCTCCTTCGAGCAGAGCGGATGGCTCATCGCGCCCCAGTACGCGCCGGCGATCTGACCGCGCGCGCAGACCTCTTTCCACCGCGCCTCGAGCTCCTCCTCCGTGCGCGCGCGGCGCAGGATGCGGGCGGGGACCTGGTGTCGCTTCTCGAGCTCCTTGTCGACGAGCTTCGACACCTCGTTCGGGTAGAGCATCATGTCGACGAACCAGGAGTGGAGCTTGTACGGCACCGTCTCGGGGTCGATCTTGTAGCGGGCGCGCCGCGCGATCGCGTGGAGGTCGTTCAGCGTCAGGCACGTGCCCAGCACGGAGCAGTGCATGCCGGCGTCGATCTGCCAGATGCGCCGCCGATCGACGAGGCTCGTCGCGACCAGCGCCGTCATCGCGCGTCCTCCTTCCCGTTCTTCTCGTCGCCGCGCGTGCGGACGTGCACGATCGTCGGCGGCATGTTCCGGAGGATCGGGACGCGGCCGAACAGCTGGAGGCACAGCCCGGAGACGCCGCGCATCGCGCCGTACGGGATCGTCTCGACGCTCGCGACGCGATCGCTCCAGCGGCGGAGGAGCGGCTCGATCTCGTCGCGGTCGGCGCCCCAGGGCATCGGCGGCGCGCGGTAGTGCTTCGTCTTGTGGAAGCCGGCGAGCGTCTTGCGCGAGAACCAGCGCGGGATCGCGTCGAACATGAGCTCGATGCCGGGGAAGCGCTCGAACATCGCGCGGACGAGGTGGCGGACGTCGTCTTCCTGGAAGTACATGAAGAGGCCTTGCGCCGTCACGAAGACGCCGCGCGTGGCGTCGACCTCGTCCATCCAGCCGTGATCGAGCGCGCTCCGGCGCACGTGCCGGCATCGCTCCGTCGCGCGGAGGAACCGCTCGCGGACGTCGATCGCGTCCGGGAGATCGACACAGAGCCAGCGGACCTCTCCGTCGTCGCAGCGCTGGAACTGCGTCTCGAGCCCGCACGCGAGCTCGACGACGGTCCCGCCGGGGTGCGCGGCGAGCCACGGGCGGAGGGCGTCGTCGAAGACGAGCGAGCGCATCGGATGCGATCCGTCCGGCCGGCCGAAGCTGCGCTCGTAGTCGTACGCGATCGCGTCGTAGATGCGGACCGCTTCGGGGTCCTTGAGGCGGGCGTCGCGCCGCTTCGCCTCGTGGGCGCGGTTGTGGAGCGTCCAGAGCATCGTCTCGGGGACGCCGTCGAGTCGTACGGTTCGTTCGTTCGTCGCGTCGTTCATCGATCGAAGACCTCCGTCCAGAGCTCGTCTGCGAGCGCGCGGTTCAGCTCGAAGGCGACGTTCGCCTCCGCGACGATCGCGCGGCTCTCTTCTTCGTCGCGAGGGAACCCGTCGAGGCGGCGGCGGAAGCCCTCGCGGAAGGCGGCAGGGTCGGGGATGTCGGGGAAGGCGAAGAAGGCGAGGCCCTCTTGCGATCGCAGCCCGAGGACGCGCCGCGCGACCTTGCCGGCGATGATGCCGCCCGACACGTCGGCCATGAAGCGGACGTACGCGTGCGCGACGAGGAGCGAGGGCGTCTCGTCGACGACGCAGCGGACGCGCTCGACGTACCGCGCGCTGGCGCCGTCGCGGATCGGCTCCGGCGACACCCCGAAGAACCGAAGGTCGGCGAGCATGGCGCGCGACCGATACGCGGCCGGCAGGTGAAAGGCCTGGAGGCGCGAGTCGCGGAGCGCGCGTTCGAGCGCGCCTTCCATCGTCACGTAGACGGGGTAGAGCCGAGCGAGCCCTTCTGCGTACGCCTGCGTCGTGAGCGTCCCTCGAAAGAACGCGCGCGCGAGCCTCGTGCTCTCGACGAGCCGATGCATCACCTTGGTCTCGCGACGAAGCCGCCGAGAGAGAGGAGGCATCACGGGCACCGCGGCGACGTCCACGGTCACCCCCACCCACCCCGCCGCGACCGCAACATCGCCGCCTGCCACCGCGACGAAGCTTCCGCACGGGTGTCTGGCATCGCGTCGCGTCCGCGTTCGCGCGGTCGCTCGGGGCTGCCTCGTCCCGCCACGCGGAATTGGCTCCGTCGAATGATATTGAAAGTCATTTTCAATAAAGTGCCATTTGACCGAAGCGCGGTCAAGGCGCGCCAGCGCGGGCAAAGGGCAGACGGGCAGACGAGCGCGCGCGGGCGGCATCGCGGGAGCGGTCCGCCGCCGCCGATGCTCATCCTCGCTCGATCGGTAGTCCTGCGTCGTTCCAGGCGAGCATTCCGCCGGTCATGTTCATGATGCGGCGGAAGCCGCGCTGCGTGAGCGCGGTGGCGGCTTGGCTGGAGCGGGCGCCTGAGCGGCAGACGAGGACCAGCTCGGCGTCCTTCGGCCACGCCGGCGCGGCGGCGAGGACGGTCGCGAGTGGGACGTGCTCCGCGTCCGCGATGCGACCGAGCTCGCCGGCGAGCTCGTGGGGCTCGCGCACGTCGACGACGTGGACGTGGCGCGCCCTCGCGAAGACCTGCGACGGCGTGACGTCGCGGTAGCCGGCGGCGTTCGGCGCGGCCGATTCATGCAGCGTCGTCATCGTGGCCTCCGTCGATCGGGATCATGAGGTAGCGGCGGCCGTTCGCGTGCGGCGCGGGCAAGCGCCCCGCGTCGATGTTGACCTGGACGCTCGGGTAGAGGAGCCGCGGCGCCGCGAGTGTCGCGTCGCGACCGTTCCGCCGACGCACGAAGTCGTCGCGCGTGGTGCTCGCGCGGAGCTGCACGTTGGCCTCCTTCGAGCGGCCGATCGTCGTCTCGTACCGGAGCGCGCGGCCGTTCGGCTGGTAGTCGTGGCCGACGAACACGCGCGTCGCGTCGGGCAACGCGTAGAGCCGCTCGTGGACCGACGTGTAGAGCGCGTCGGCGCTCCCGCGTGGGAAGTCGCAGCGGCCGGTGCCGTAGTCCTCGATGAACAGCGCGTCGCCGGTGAAGACCGCGTCGCCGATCCCGTACGTGACGCACGCCGGCGTATGTCCCGGCGTCGCGATGACCTCGACCGTCAGCGTCCCCGCCGCGATCCTCTCGCCGTCCTCGAAGAGGCGATCGAACTGGCTCCCGTCGGTCGCGAACGACGGCGGCAGGTCGAAGACGTCCTTGAAGACCTGCTGGACGTCGCGGATGCGCGCGCCGATGCCGACCTTCGCGTCGAAGCGACGCTTCAGGTGCTGGCTGCCGCTGAGATGGTCGGCGTGCGCGTGCGTCTCGAGCACGTAGTGCAGCCGCAGCCGCTCCTTCTTCAGGAAGGCCTCGACCTCGCCGAGGGACCTCGTCGCGGTCGACGACGCGAGCACGTCGTAGTCGAGCACCGGATCGATGACGACCGCGTCGCGGCTCTGGGGATCGAACACGACGTAGGTGAGCGTGGAGGTGACCGGATCGTAGAACGTCTCGATTTTCATGGCTGTGCCCTCACAGCCGGTGAGAGCCAGCCGGCGCGCGAAGGGTTCATCGAAAGAGGCGGCGCGCCCAGAGCACGACGATGACGACGATGCCCCACGTCAGCGAGAGCGCGACCGAGGCGTCGACGATGCTGCGCCACGTCGGCGGCAGGCGGCGTACGACGAGGACCGCCGCGACGACGCCCGCGACGACGGCCCAGCTCCGCGCGACGCGCGCGCGCGTGTCCCCCACGAGCGACATCGCGTAGAGCGGCGCGCAGAGGACGTGGAGCGGCGCCGGCGCGCGCCCGAGCGCGAACGCGCGCGCGACGACGCTGGGCCCGAACGAGCGCGCGAACGTCCGGTACCCCTCGACGTAGCCCATCACGACCATCGCGGCCGCGAGCGCCGCCCACTCGTGCGGCGCCAGCCCCTCCGCGATCCGCGCCACCGCGACGCGCGTGAGCCTCGCGACCGACTCGCCGAGGACGAGGAGCACGCCCAGCACGCCCCACGACGCCACCGCGATCTCCCTCCGTGTCATCGCCGCCCTCCTTGCGAAGCGCGCGCGGCGACGAAGGCCGCTCGCGCTTCGGGGTCCTCCGCCGTCGCCTGCTCCGCGAGCGTGACGGCGTGCTCGTCGAGCCGCGCGCCCCCAGCGCCGAGCGCGAGCACGACCGCGCGACCGCTCTGCATCGCGACGCCCGACGCGCCCGCCGGCACCACCGCCTCGCCGCGGACGTCCGCGATCGCCGCCCGCGCGCGCGCGAGGTCCGCGAGCACCCCCGCCGCGCCGGCGACGTCGCGATCGACCAGCGACGCGAGGAGCCGTGACGCGAGCGGCTCGAGCGGAGGCGTGAGCATCCACAGCCGGAACGCGTCGCCGTCGGGCGCGACGAGCAGCGCGCGTCCCTCCGGCACGAGGTCGATCTCCGCGAGGAGCGCGCGCGCCGCGACGAGGAGCGCCGAGCGCGCGCCGGCCTCGTCCGGATGGAGCCACCCCGCGCACGAGTGGAGCGTCCAGCCCTCGAGCCCGATCTCCACCGCGCCCTCCGGCGCCCAGTCGGCGGCGTGCTCCGGGATCTCGACGTCGCCCGTCATCGCCGCCGCCACCGCCGCGCGGCCCTTCACCGGCGGCCAGACATGACCGGCGAGCAGCGACTCCGGGCGCGGGAGCGCACACGCGCGCGCGGCCGCGACGTCGTTCGCGCGGCTCCGCACGAGCGAGCGCACCTCCGAGTGCGTGACCGTGCGCCGTGGAGCCGCTCGCTCCTCGAGCATGAGGAGGGCGCCGTGGAGCGAGCGCGCGGAGACCTGATCGTCCGCTATCGCCTCGAGCGACGTTCCCCCGACCACGAGCGCGCGCACCCGATCGCTCGCGAGCCGCGCCGCGAGCACGAAGGTGTCCATCACGCCGCGCCCCGCGTGCGCGACGGCGGGCACGACCGGCGTCGCGAGCGGCACGTCGAGCTCCGCCGAGAGCACGCGCGAGCGCATCGCGCCGGGGAGGTCCTGCTTGTTCGCCTGGATGACGATCGGCGCGGAGAGGGTCGGATGGAAGTCGCGGAGCATGCCGAGGAGCGTCGTCACGCTCTCACGATTCTCGGCGACCGTCTCCGGCCGCGAGTCCGCGACGAACACGACGACGTCCGCCGTCGCGAGCAGGTACTTGCGCCGGTGGAGGAGCTGCGGCTGCCCCGGCACGCTCACGAGCTGGCAGCGCACGCGCCGTCCGTCGACGAAGCCGCCCGCGAAGTCGAGCCAGTCGAAGAACTCCGTGCGCCGCCCGGTCGTGTCCGGGCTCGCGAGATCGCCGCGCCGCTGGAGCGGCACCGCCGCGAAGAGCTGGTGGATGTTCGTCGTCTTCCCGGCCTCCGGCATCCCGTCGTAGACGATGCGAATGACGATCTCGCCGCTGTGTCGATCGATGTGCGGCACGCTAGGCTCCTCTCTCCAGGCGCGTCCGGAGCTCGTCGGGGAGCCCCGCGCGCGCGATGTCGGCGAGCGTCCGTTCGAGGTCGTACGCGACGCGCTCGAACGAGATCCGCCCCGAGGCCCGGTCCCAGATCGCGAACGCGGCGCGCGTGTCGCCGTCGCGCGGCTGGCCGACGGACCCGGGGTTGACGAGGCACGCGCGTCGCGGCAAAAGCGCGAGCTCGCCCGCGCCAGCGAGCTTCTTCCGGCCGGACGGCAGATCGACGTGCGCGGCCGCGACGTGCGTGTGGCCGTGGAAGCAGAGCGAGATCCCCTCCCGCCGGATGTGCTCGAGGTTCTCCTCGTAGGTCAGGTCGTAGACGTAGGCGAGGAGGCGGCTCGGATCGCGCGGCGCGCCGTGCACCGCCATCCAGTCCTCGTCGCGGTGCTCGAGCGGCAGCGACTCGAGCCACGCGAGCTCGCCGCCGCCGAGCTCTCCCCGCGTCCACGCCGCGCACGCGCGCGCGAGCCGGTTCATCCCGCGATCGAGCCGCCCCGTCACGATCGCGTGGTCGTGGTTGCCGCGGACGAACACGCCCGGCAGCTCCGCGAGGCGCGCGATGCACGCGGCGGGGTGCGGGCCGTAGCCGATCGCGTCGCCGAGGAAGAGGAACGTCGACGCGTCGCGCTCCCGCGCCGCCAGGAGCACCGCCTCGAGCGCGGGCAGGTTGGCGTGGACGTCCGCGATGACGGCGACGCGCGCGCTCCGCCCGAACGCGCGCCGCCCGAGCCGGACGGTGGTGCGATCGGCCGCGAGCCCGGCCACGAGCGCGTCGCGCATCGGATCGAAGGCCTCGGCGAGGGGGTAGCCGAGCACCTCCTCGACGATGCGGGCGTGCTCGTCGCTCGTGACGTCGTGCTCGTCGAGCGTCGCGCGCAGGATGCTGCCCCACGTGCGCCAGGTGCCCGCCTCGATCGACGGCTCCTCCGGGATCCGCGCCGCGATCGCGAACGCGACGTGCCGCGGCGAGAGCTGCGAATAGAGCTCGTCGTCGAGGTAGTAGAGCCGCTCGCGCCCGTCCTCGAGCGCGAAGTTGGCGGGGTTCAGATCGAGCCCGAGCCCGGAGCGCCGCTCCGCTTCGAGGGCGAGCGCGATCATCTCGTTCCAGCTCCACAGCCGCTCGTCGATCGCGTCGAGCGTTCGCAGCGTCCGGAGCTCGCGACAGACGCTGAGCGGCAGCCAGCCCTCCGCCGTGCGCAAGAGCGCCCAGCGCTTGCTCGGATGCCACACCCCCGCGCGCGCCCCGCGCTGCCGGCACGCGAAGAGGCGCTCCCGAAGCTCGGCGGACGACGGCGCGAGGAGCGCGAGGTTCGTCTTCAGCACGAGCCCGTGCGACGCGAGCAGCCTCGTCGTCGGCTTCGCCGATCCATCGACGCGGCCGGCCACGCCTACCTTGTGCTGCCACTCGCGCGCGTCGCGGGCGGTGAGGAGGAGGAAGACGGCCTCGGCGTCGAGCTCGCCGGGGGCACCGAGGAGCTCGACGTCGGCGGGAGAGCGCGGGCGCGGGAACCAGTCCGCCACGGTCAGGGCAGCGTCTGCTTGACCGCCGCGAGGCTGCTCCGCAGCGCCGCCCACCCCATGCCCTGGTTCGTCGATTTCCGCGTGATCATGACGACGACGGCGCCCTTGTCCTTGATCACGGTCATGAAGTGGAAGGTCTTCGGCGAGGAGATGAAGACCTCCTCGAACGAGTCCTTGAGCTGCTCGCCGCGCTGGCTGCTCAACAGCTCCTCGATCCGGCGGACCGTCTTCCCGCGGAACATCTCGACCGCCGCCGCGGCGACGGCGTCGAGGTACGCCTGCGTGAAATACGGCACGGTGTGGTGCACGCCCATGAGCATGCCCGTGTTCAGGTCCACGACGCCGACCGCGAGGCAGTCGTCCACCTTCTCCAGCGTCGAACGGCAGATGTCTTGCGTGCTGGTCATGATCCCCTCCTCAGGCCGCGCCTTCGATCTCGGGGAGCGCGGCGCGGGTCTTGGCGATCACCATTCCGATGTTCGCGGAGCCGCGACAGACGAATACGGCCGACTGATCGCGTTTCTTCTTCGAGCGCAGGAAGACGTGAAGCAGGTTTTCGCTGAACACGATAATCTCTTTGAAGTAGTGATTGCCGTCTTCCGCCTGTCCGCGCGAGCGGCGAAAGAGCTTTTCGATCGCGGTGACGCTCTGGCCCTGGAACAGGTCGGCGGTCGCGGCGGCGACGAGGTCGAGGACCTCCTGCGGGTGGGAGTCGACGGTCTTCACGCCGAGGAGCATCCCGGTGCTCATATCGACATAACCGGCCGCGACGCACTCGGGGACGTTCTGCTGGGCCTTCGAGAGAGCGGTATCAAGCGACATTCGGTGATCTCCTTGGTTCGATGAGTTCGGTGGACTTGGATGTTGGCGGGGAGCTCGCTGGGCGCACCGCGGCCTCGAACGCGCGCAGAAAGGCGATCTGGGCGTCGGACTGGATGCAGCGCGGGTTGATCTGGCGCACGCGTTCGATCGCGCGGACGGCGGACTCGCCGCTCCACACGAGCTGCGACGCGAGGAGGGTCCCGGTGCGGCCGAGGCCGGCCCGGCAGTGGAGCGCGACGACGCGGCCGCGCGCCATCTCCGCCGCGACGCGCGCGCACAGCGCGATCGCCGGCACGACGTCCGGCGCGCCCATGTCGGGGATCGGGAAGTGGATCGGCGCGACGCCGATCGCCGCGAGCCGCTCCGGCGCGACGGTGACGCTCTCCTCGAGCGTCACGAGCACGCCGACGCCGAGCTCCGCGAGCCCCGCGAGGTCGTGCTCCAGCTCCGCGACGATGCCGGGGCGGGGGAGGCCGCCGAGGCGCCCCGGGACGATCCAGAAGAACCCGCGCGGCCCGGCGGCCCGCGCTCCGAGCGCGCCGGCGGGGAGCGGCGTCGGCTGCGGCGAGCCCTCGTCGAGGTCGTCGCTGCGCGCGCCGGGGCTCGGCGCCGGGCAGCTCCCGGTCGCGACGAAGCGACGCCCCAGCTCCGTCGCGGGCGCGCGGAAGAACTGCGCCGTCGGCGCGCTCTCGACGATCGTGCCGCCGGCGAGGAGGCAGGTCGTCCCTCCCGCCGCGAGCGCGTGCCGCTGGTTGTGCGTGATGAAGAGCACCGCGCGGAACGCGGCCTGCGCGCGGAGGAGCGCGATGACGTCGATCGCGGCCTCGTCGTCGAGGCCGCTCGTCGGCTCGTCGGCGAGCAGCACGAGCGGATCGCCCGCCGTCGCGCGGACGATCGCGAGGAGGCGCTGCTCCGGCTTCGGGAGCGTGACGACGTCGGCGTCGAGCCGATCGACGAGCGAGCGGAGGCCCACCCCGCGGAGGAGATCGCGCGCGATCGCGGTCTGCGCCGCGGGCTCGAGCTTCTCCCGGTTCGGGAGCGCCGAGACGAGGTTCTCGCGCACGCTGCTCATGAAGAACCGCGAGTGCTGCATCACGAGGCCGACCCCGCGCCGCGAGCCCCGCGCGTCGAGCTCGGCGACGCCCCACGTCGAGAGCGACGGGTGCGCGTCGTTCACCCCGGCGAGGGTGCGGAGGAGCGCCGACTTCCCGGAGCCGGCCGGCCCGACGAGGACGACGAGGCCGGTCTCCGGCAGATCGAGGTCGACGTGCGCGAGGACGGGCGTCCCGTTGAACGCGAGGCCGAAGCCGCGCAGGCGGAGGACGGCGCGCTCACGCACGAAGGCGCCCTCCCGTGTGCATGAGGCGGCGGCCGAGCGACGTCAGGTAGGCCCAGCCGAGCCCTTGCGAGCACTGCCGGCTCAGGACGAGCCAGAGGACGCTCCGCCGCCGCGGCAGGAGCTCCGCGCCGAAGCACCACACCGTCCGCTCGCGCGTGACCATGCTGCGAAAGCGGAACCCGACGTCGTCCGCGCGCGGAGGTGCGTCGTCGCCGAGCGGCGCCGCGACGGCGAGGACGCTCGATCGCTTGTGGGCGAGGTCGAGCACGTACTCGGGCGCGAGCGCGCCGCCGGCGCCGCACGAGCACGTTCGATCGTCGAGGTCGGTCACGAGCGCGGCGAGCGTCTCCGGCGCGTGGCCGAGGAAGTCGCGGAGCGCGTCGATGATCGAGGCGTCGCCGCCGACGGTCCAGGGCCGGCCGCTCCGCTCGATCGCGGCGGGCTCGGGGGCGCGCTCGTGCGTCGCGAGGGTCGAGAGCGTCGCGAGCGCGGAGCCCACCGTCGCGTCGGGCGCGAGCCGGCACCAGAGCGAGCGCCGCGCCGGGAGCGCCGCGCCGGCGAGGGTGCCTTCGGGCGTGCGCAGCGCGACGAGCTCGGCGCCGTCCAGCACCGTCGCCTCGACGAGCGCGCCCGCCACCGTCGCGCGCGCCCCCTTCGGCGCGACGTCGATCTCCTCCACTCCCGCGAGGAGCTGCGCCCAGACGACGCCGTCGACGGCGTCGACGATCCGCGCCGCCTCGTCGTCGCGCGCGAGCGAGACCGGAGCGGGCGTCTGATCCGAGCGCGGCGCGGCGTCGTCGGCGCTCGTGTCGAGCTCGGCGACGTCGAACGTCAGCGTCGACTCGTAGCGCGCGAACTGCTCGGTGCGGTCGAGGAACACCGTCTGGCCGGGGCCGCCGCGGCAGAGGACGTCGAGCGCGAGCTCGATCTGATGGCGGAGCGCGCCGCGCACGTCGTCCCAGCTCGCGACGCCCCAGCTCACGAGCGTCTCGCCGAGCGGCCGCTTCTCGCGGCGGCACGACTCGAGGATGTCGCGGAAGGAGTCGGGATCGATCTCCGCCGTCTCCTGGAGGTGGCGCGTGAACGCGAACGGGTGCTCCGAGTCGGTCGCCCACGCGAGGCGGCCGCGCTGCAAGTAGACGTGGACCTCCGCCGTCCGCGAGGCGCAGATGAACTCGCCGGTCCCGGCGCGGAGGGCGATCCCGCGCAGGGTCTCGAACGGGCGCGGATCGGTCGTCATCGCGCCCCTCGCCGATAGCCGCGCGCGAGCCGCGCGATCGCGCCGTGCCACGCGCCCGCGCCCGCGCGCTCGGGCCTCGCGAGGAGCGCGTCGAGCTCCTCGTCGAGCCCCTCGAGCGGCGCGAGGCGCGCGAGGACGGCGGCGGGAGGTGCGCCCGCGATCGACTCGAGCTCCACCGCGGCCGCGTGGACGATGACCGCGTCGTGCTCGAGGAGCTCCTGGCGGCGGTTCACCTGCGCGAGCATGCGCACGAACGCGACGAGGTCCTGCCAGAGGCGCATCCCGGCGGTGGGGTCCTTCTCGTGGCGGAGCCAGTCGAGGATCCTCCGCTGCACGTCGCGGAGCTGGAGTCGATCGCGGACGCGGAGGCTCGGGTACACGTCCCAGCCGACGAGCATCGCGATCGCGGTGCCGGCGGCGCGGAGCGCGGCGTGGAGCGTCCCCGGCGTCGGCTCGCCGGCGGCGAGGACGCGCGCGCGGAGCCTCGCGCACGCGCGGCGGACGCGGAGCGAGTCCTCGAGCTCGGACGCGAAGTCGAACGCCGCCTCGCCGTAGCCGGCGCGCGCGAACGCGAGGTCGATCGACGTGAGCGCCTTCCTCACGCGGCGGAGCGCGCTGTCGCACTCGCCGACGATCGCGATCGCGTCGCGACAGGCCTTCACGCGCTCGAGGCGCTCGGCGCGCTGGCGCAGCTCGAGGTGCGCGAGGAACGCGATGTCGCCGACCGCCTGCAGCGACGACGACGACTGGGCCGCGATCGCGGCGTCGATCGCCTGCTCGAAGCCGGCGTAGGGCGCGGCGAGGGGGTCGCCTTCGGCGCGCTCCTCCGTCGACGCGACCGCGCCGTACGCGACACGCACCTCGGCGATCAGCCCGTTCGCGGACGCGAGCAGCCCCGACACGATCGGCTCGAGCTCCGAGGCGAGGCGATCGGGCGGCATCGACTCGTAGGCGCGGATGTCGACCGCGAGCACACGCGCCGTGAGCGAGGCGAGCTCGGTCTTGAACTTCGCGAGCTCGCGCGGACGCTCCGGCATCGGACCGCCGAGTGTCCGTTCCATCGCGCGCGTTCGATACTGTCCGATCGTTCGCGCTCCCTGTCTTCCGATGCAGGCGGGTCACACGAGCAGGCGGAGCAGCGCGGCGCGTCCGGTCCTGCCGAGCCGCCGGAGCACGGCCACGCGGCGCCGGCGGACGTGCGCGGGCGAGGTCCCGAGCGTGGCCGCGGCCGCGGCGACGGGTTGCTCGAAGCCCGCCAGCACCGCGCGATCGAGCGCGGAGAGCCGCGCGCCGAGGGCCGCCTCCTCGAGCAGCCCGCGGTTCGCCGTCGCCGCGTCCTCCGCGCGCACGCGCTGGACGCTCAGGCGGACGTGGTCCTCGCTCAGGCGCTCGGCCTCGAGGACCTCGTACAGCTCGGGCGCGCGCTCGCGCACCGTCGTCGCGCGCGGCTCCCGCGCGAGGAGTGGGCAGTCGGCGCACGGAACCGAGCAGTGGTGGAGCACCTCGTGGCAGCGCGGGCCGCCGGACAGGAAGTAGTGACGGACCTCCGCGCCGATCGTGAGGCGGCGGAGGTGGCCGAACGTCGCGGGATCGATCTCGATCTCGTACTCGATCGCGGGCGAGTCCTCCGCGGCGCGCTTCTGCTCGACCGCGGCGCAGACGACGAGGACCGCGCCGGAGTCGATGAGCGCCCCGCGGAGCGTGAGCTCGACCCGGCCCACGCCGTCGGGCATGACGATCGTGCAGATCGTGTCGCGCCCGAGGATGCCCTCGAGGGCCCGCCGCGCGAGCTCCCAGAGCGGATCCATCCGCGAGCCCTCCAGGAGCTCCGCGCCCGGCTCGAGCTCGAGCAGCGCCGCGAGCCGCTCGTCGAAGAGGCGCACCTGGAGCGTCCGATCGATCACCAGCGCCGGCGCGCATCGAGCGGCGAGGAGCTCCGCGAGCGCTTTCCAGTCCATCGAGCTCGTACGACAGCAAACCGAGGCCGGCGCGCCTACCGCTCGGCGGGGCAGGGCCCACTCGCTCGAAGTACAGTCGCGGCGCCGGGCGCGCGGTCAGGTGATCAGGCGCACGAGGTCCGCGCGCGAGTCCGCGCCGAGCTTCTCGAGGACGTTGGCTTGATGGAACTTCACCGTCCGGATGCTGATCCCCAAGATCGTCGCGATGTCGGCGAGCGAGCGCCCCATCAGGAGGTAGGTCAGCACCGCGCGCTCGCGCTCGGAGAGGTGCGCCGCGTCGGCGAGCGAGCGGAGCTTGGACTCGTGGATCGCGTTGAGTGTCCGCTCCGAGATCCGGCGGAGCCGCACGCGGATGCGGTCGTCCTGCGCCTCCGCGGTGACGACCTCGTAGATGTTCTCCGGTCCGCCGATCCAGCGCGCCGCCGTGCGCGGCCAGCGCGTCGCTTCGTGCTGGAGCGCCGGGCAGTCGTTGCACGGCGTGCCGTGTCCGTGGATCGCCGCGTAGCAGCGCTCGGGCAGGACCTTCAGCCGCGGGCCGCGCGGCGTGGTGAGGCTGATGAGCCGGCCGAAGTCGGAGACGGAGGAGGCGATCTCGTAGTCGACCTCGTCCTCGCACGCGAGGGTGTGGGCTTCGAGCGGCTCCGCCGACGACACGGTGAGGAGGAGCCCTTGCTCGTCGTTTCGGCCGACGAGCGCGGCCTGGAGCTTGAGGACGAAGCGCGCGTTCTGCGGCGTGCTCGCCTCGCAATCGAAGGAGCGCAACGTCCCGGAGAGCGCCCGTTCGATCCGTGAGCGGGCGACGACGGCGTGCGCCGTGGGTGCGATCGCCTCCGACCAGTGACGTCCTTCGATGTCCTCGCGCTGCCAGCCGAGGAGGGTCTCGAAGGACGTGCTGAACATGCGAACGTAGCCGTCGCGATCGAGCAGCGCGCATGCCTGTCCTTGGTTGGCGAAGTGAAGTGCGACCGCTTGCCAGCTCACCACGTCGGCTCGCTCCCTCTCCCCCTACGGTCTCTCCCCGTCGAGACATCATTCACGCGGTCGTCGTGCGTTCCATGGAAAACGCTGACGCATCGCTGCTCAGCGCTGCTCAATGCTGCTCAGCGCTGCTCACCAGCTGCTCGGGTCCTCGTGCTCCGCCGCGCGAGCTCCTCTCGATCGCGGACGAGCTCTGCGACGCGCTCGAGCCCGCGCGCGAGGCAGCGGCGAAAGGTGCTGTACGGCATCGCCATTTCGGCGGCGATCTTCTCGTGTTTCCCCGCGCGCTCGAAGTACACCGCCTCGAGCACCTCCCGCTCCTTCTTCTCGCGGTATCCGCTCCCGAGCGAGGTGACGATCTGCCGGAGCAGCCGCTCGAGCACCACCGCTTTGTCGGCCGGGATCGCGTCGGCGCTCGCCTCGGCCGCGACGACGCTGAGCGAGAGGAGCGGGCTGTCGACGAGCCGCTCGGGGCGCTCGAGGAGGAGGAGCGCCTCGCGCACCGTCGCGGTCGATATGAGCGGCGTGGAGATGGGGACGGTGGGCAGATGAACGGTCCCCCGGACGTCGCTCGCTTCGAGGAGGGCGGTCAGCACCGCGCGCGGCGAGATCCCTCGAAGGTCGCTGTAGATCTGAGAGTGCGGTCCCACCATCTCCGGCGCGTCGCAGAAGGGCAGGTCCATCGTCGCGATCGGGAGCTCGTTGCTCGGGAGCGTGAAGATCGCCCCGACCGCGTGCGGCCGCGCGAGCACGATCGGGAAGAAGCGCCGGAAGAGCGACTGCGAGGTGGCGGCCCAGGCCCCCGCCGCCGCGTCCTTGCCGATCCACGAGAGGACCGCGATCACGTGCTCGTCGGCCGCGAGCGTCGCGCGCTGCCGGAGCAGCTCGAGCGCGGACGCGAGCTCGGTGTCGTCGCGGATCTCGCCGAGCCGCGCCGCGTTCGCGAGCGTGATCGTCACGTACTGGCAGATCCCTTCGATCCCGTCGGCCCCTTCGACGACGATCGTGACGGCGTAGCCTCGATCCAACCGCCGGAGGAGCGCCGCGGCCGCGCGCTCGTCCCCGAACGCGGCGGACGCGACGTCGATCGCGGCGCGCTCGGTCCGCCGCGCGATGCGGGCGAGAGGGAGTCGGTCCGCGCGCGAGCCGGCGAGGAGCCGGACGAGCGGCCGGTCGTCGAGCGAGTCGAGGAGGTCGTCGAGGACCGGCACGAGCATCGACACTGTCTCCATCTCGAGCTGCAGCCCGACGTGATGGACGAGCCGCCGTTGCAGGTCGGCGTAGCGGACGGGGGACCGCGCGCGCAGGCGCCGCGTGAGCGCCTCGCGCACGACGAGGGGCATGCGGTAGCCGATGCCGCTCGCGTCCGGGACCGCGACGGTGGCGAGGACGTCGAACGCGGCGGCGGGGTCGACGTCGTCATCGAGCAGCGGCGCGAGGATCTCCTCCGTGACCCGCGCGGGGATCGAGGCCGCCTCCAGGAGCTCGCGCCGGCCGGCGACGTCGAGGCCGAGCCCGAGCTCGAGCTCGGCTGCTCCGCGAATGGTGCCGGCGAGGGTGACGACGCAGAGCGGGTGGCCGAAAGCGCGCCGGACCAGATCGCCGACGTGCTCGGGCGGCACCCCGAGGCTCGTCGCGAGCTCGGCGATCTCCTCGTCCCCGAGCACGGCGAGCGCCATCACGCGCGGCTTGCGGAGGGACGCGCCCCACGAGCGAGGATCGGGCGATCGTCGTGACGCGACGATCACGCGGCAGTCGGCGGGGAGGATCGAGCACGGGTTCTCGGCCCCGTCGTCGCGCGCGTCCTGCCAGTGATCGAAGTTGTCGATGATGACGACCCACCCCCGCATCCCGAGCGCGCGCGCCCGCGCGACCCGCTCGAGCGGCGAGCGCGCGGGCGGGCCGCCGGTGATCTCGAGCGCGATCGCCTCTTGCGTCGGCGGGACGCGGCGCGCGTCGATGCGGACGCACGGGCAGCCGAGCTCGTCGCAGCGCGCGGCGAGGGCGGCGAGGAGGGCGCTCTTCCCGATGCCGAGCGGCCCCTGGACGTAGAGGACGTCGTCGCTCCCGTCGGCGAGGTAGTCCTCGAGCTGGGAGAGCTCCGCGACGCGGCCCACGACGTAGGGGATGGAGCGGGAGGTGCGACCGCGCTTCCCCGCGGTCTCGAAGAGGAGGAGCCACGTCTCGTCGCCGACCGCGGCGCTGCGCGCGACGAGGGTCCGGCCTTCGATCGCGGGCGGGAGCGTGACCTGGCCCGTCAGGCGATGCGCCGCGAGGAGGGCGAGCCGGCGCGCCGGGAGCGGGAGCAGATCGAGGAGGAGGCGGCCCTCGAGCGGCGGCGACGTGTCGAGCCACCGGGCGAGCCGGCGATCGGCGCTGACGAGCCGCATCTCCGCATCGACGACGCCGATGAGTTGCTCGTTCGCGCTGGGCTCTCCCATCTTTGCGATCAGCCGTCCATGCTCGCGCCGCTTCGCGGGGCGCGGGCCGAGCGCCAAGATACCAACGAGCGCGCTCTCCTCCGGCGCTTTCGGCGCGCTCGATCGCGGCGCGATCTAGGCCTCCCGCCGCTTCGACTCGAGGGCGAGCGTGAGCTCTTCGACGAGCGCGTCGCGGTCGCGGAGCGCGCGCTCGAGCGACGCGGCGTCGAGCGGTGAGGCCGCGAGCGCGTCGACGAGGCGGCGCTCCAGCGCGTCGATCGTCGCGTCTCGCGACTCCGTGAGCTCGCGGACCCGGGCCTCGAGGCGGGCTATCCCGTTCCGCAGCTCGAGGACCTCTCGCTGCGTGTCGCGGAGGAGGGACTCCGTCGACCGGAGCTTCTTCTCGTGCGCGCCGTGCTCCTGCTGCGCGGTCGCGAGGCGGGCGGCCGCGTCGCGCCGCTCGGCCTCCTTGCGCGCGATCGTCTGCTCGAGCCGCGTCTGCTCGCGCACGCGTTGCTCGAGCTCGAGGCGGAGCGGCGCGAGGAGCGCCTCCTCGTCGATGATCGGGGCGGGCGCCTGCGCCGCGAGCTCGCGCCGCGCCGCGTCGCGCTCGGCGGCCACGCCCGCGAGCCGCTCCTCCAGCGCGCGGAGCTGGCGCGCCCGCGTGTCCGCTTCACCGGCGCGCGCCTCCGCGGCGGCCGCGCTCGCGGCCTCGGCGTCGGCGAGACGAGCGCGGAGCGCGTCGAGCTCGGAGCCTGCGACGAGGCGGCGGAGCCAGGCGAGGAGCCCTTTGCTGTTTGGCGCGAGCGCGCTCTCGTCGCGGCTCATGGCTCGATGCTCCAGAGCCAGGTGTCCGCGATCGCGAAGGTCGCGGCGGTCGTGGCGGTCGTGGCGGTCGCGTTCTTCGCGTTTTTCGCGTCGAGGCGGACGCGCTCGAGCGCGCGAGCGTGAAGCGCGGCGCGCGCGTCGTCCGCGGCGGCGTGCGGGATCGCGCGCGCCGAGAGCGCGCCGGCGCGCAGGGTGAAGGCGCCGTGTGTGTCGTCGACCGCGAGGGCGCCCGTCGCGATCGCGCGGGCGAGCGCGCGGAGCGTGCGGCGTCCGCCCGGCTCCGGCCACACGTCGCCGCGCGGCGCGTCCTCGTCCGGCAGCGGCGGACACGTCGCCGCGCCGAGGCGCGCCGAGCCGTCGAGCCGCGCGAGGAGCGTGGCCTCGTCTTCGGCCGCCGGCATGGCCTCCGCGCCGATCTGCACGAGGTCCCGCTCGACGAGCGTCGCCGCGCTCCGGATCGCGCGCATGACGGTCTCGCGCACGCCGGCCCCGTTCGTCACGCTCGCGGGGACGACCTCGATCGCGGCCGGGATCGCGAGCGCCGCCGCGACGGCCTCGGGTGTGAGCGCGTCGGGGAGGTCTTGTTGGTTCGCCTGGACGATGATCGGGGGAGGGGCCGCGCGTTCGGCGAGGCGCGCGAGGAGGAGCTCGAGCGCCGGCTTCGCCTCGCGGACCCCGGCGCGCGTGCTGTCGCAGACGAACACGATCACGTCGGCCTCGAGCGCGATCCGGAGGCGGCGGATCGAGAGACCGCCGCGGCCCGGCGTCGTGACGAGCTGGGCGCGCAGCGGATACCCGCCGACGACGCCGCCGTTGAAGGTGAGCCAGTCGAAGTAGGTGGTGGCGGTCTCGGTCCGTCGCGGCGACGAGAGCTCTCCGCGCCGCTGCGCCGAGAAGGTCTCGACGAGCGCGGCGAGGTTCGCGGTCTTGCCCGAGCCGGACGGCCCGTCGTAGACCACGCGCACGATGACGTGGCCGTTGCGTCGATCGAAGGCACCCATGAGGCGGAGATCGAGAGTCGCCCGACGGCGCCGGGTCGAATACTGTCCGTCGGGGTCGTCGTCCTGATCGACGAGCCAGGCGACGCCGCGCGGCCGTGGTCAGGGCCGCGGGTACGTCATGACGAGGCTCATCCAGCACTCCTCGCTCGTCGGGTTGACGTAGGCGTGTGGGACGTCGGCGGTGAACGCGATCGCGTCGCCTTTCGCGAGGTCGAAGGTGTCCGCGCCGAGCTCGAGGACGAGGCGCCCCTGCGTGACGAGGAGGTGCTCGCGCGTGCCGGCCGCGTGCGGCTCGGCGTCCTCGCGCGCGCGGGCGGCGAGGAACAGCTCGTAGAACTCGAAGCTGCCTTTGTCGTCGGGCGAGAACAGCGCGCGGGACGAGAAGCGCCCGTCGGCGTCGGTGATCGGGCGCGCGCTCGTGCGGCGGAAGATGCGCGTCGCGAGGTTGGTCGGCTGCGCGAGGAGCGCCGAGAACGGCACCTCGAACGCGCGCGCGAGCTTCCATAGCGCGCCGAGGCTCGGGACGGTGCGGCCGATCTCGACCTGCCCGAGCGTCTGCCGGCCGACGCCGGTGAGGCCGGCGAGGACGTCGAGGCTCCAGCCGCGCGCGGTGCGGAGGCGCTTCAGGTTCGCGCCGACGACCGCGTCGAGCGGGGTCGCTTCTTCTTCGACCGCGGTCTTCTCCTTCTCCGCCTCCGCGCTCCCTGGCTTCTCCGCGCTCCCTGGCTTCTCCGGCGTGACGATCGCGAGGCCCGCTTCCCGCCACGCGGCGGTTCCGCCGTCGAGGTTGAGCACCTCGCCGGCCCCGTTCTTCAGCGCGAGCTCGGCGGCCTGCCGGCTGCGGCCGCCGCGCTCGCAGACGAAGAGCACGCGTTTCCCGAGCTGCGCGCCGGCGAGGTCCTCGCGGAGCCGGCCGAGCGGCACGAGGCGCGCGCCGGGGAGGTGACCGGTCGCCCACTCGTGCGGCTCGCGCACGTCGACGACGTCGATTTCCTCTTTCGCGATGAGCTCTTGCGCGTCGCGCGGGGCGACCGTCCGTACCATCGGATCTTGATATCGCGAGCGCGCCGCGCCGAGAAGCTCCTCTGCTCGCCCGCGTCAGCGGCCGGCCTGGAGTCGGTGCAGCGCGCGCACGAGCGCGTCGATGTCCTCGCACGTGTTGTACGGCGCGAGCGAGGCGCGCACGGTCGCTTCGTGACCGAACCGCCGGAGGATGGGCTGCGCGCAGTGATGCCCCGAGCGCACGGCGATGCCCTCTTGATCGAGGAGTCCGCCGACCTCCTCCGTCTTCTGCCCGTCGAGCACGAACGAGAGCACGCCCGCCTTCTCGCGCGCGGTCCCGATCATGGTGAGGCCCGGCACGGTCGCGAGCGCGCTCGTGCCGTACTCGAGGAGCTCGTGCTCGTAGCGCTCGACGTTGTGGACGCCGACGCGCGAGAGCCAGTCGAGCGCGGCGCCGAGGCCGACCGCGTCGGCGATGTTGCCGGTGCCGGCCTCGAAGCGAGCGGGCGCGGGCTGATAGGTCGTGCGCTCGAACGTCACGTCCTGGATCATGTTGCCGCCACCTTGCCACGGCGGCATCGCGTCGAGCAGCTCCGCGCGCCCGAACACCGCGCCGATGCCGGTCGGCGCGAACACCTTGTGCCCGGAGAACACGAAGAAGTCGCAGCCGAGCTTCTGCACGTCGACTGGCATGTGCGAGACCGACTGCGCGCCGTCGAGCAGCACGATCGCGCCGTGGCGGTGCGCCATGTCGATCATCTCCGCCGCCGGCGTGATCGTGCCGAGCGCGTTCGACACCTGCGTGAACGAGACGAGCTTGGTCCGCGGGGAGAGGAGCTTCTCGTACTCCTCGAGGATCACCTGCCCGCGGCTGTCGACCGGCGCGACCTTGAGGCGAGCGCCCTTCTCCGAGCAGAGCTGCTGCCAGGGGACGATGTTCGCGTGATGCTCGAGCCAGGTGATGACGATCTCGTCGCCCTCGCGCACGTTGCGCCGTCCCCAGCTCTGCGCGACGAGGTTGATCCCCTCCGTCGTGCCGCGCACGAACACGATCTCGCGCGGCGACGGCGCGTTGATGAAGCGGCGCACGGTGTCGCGCGCCGCCTCGTAGGCGTCGGTCGCCTTCGCCGCGAGCGTGTGCGCGGCGCGATGGATGTTCGAGTTCTCGTGCTCGTAGAAGTAGGAGAGCCGATCGATGACCGCGCGCGGCTTCTGCGTCGTGGCGGCGTTGTCGAGCCACACGAGGCGCTTGCCGCGCACGGGCTCGCTCAGGATCGGAAACTCCTTCTTGATCGCGTTCGGCTCGAAGATCCGATGCCCGAGCGTGCGGACCGACGGATCGGCCGCCGGCGCGATCTCGAACGCGTCGAGCGCGAAGCGAGGCTCCGAGCCCCACGCCGGCGCCGTCGTCGCGTCCGGCCGAGCGTCATGGAGCGGAACGCGATACCCAGGCTCGATCGGCGCCTCGAGCGCATCGAACCGCAGCGGCGCATCGAACGGCGCGCCCGTCGCCGGGAAGACCGCGTCCGTCGCCGGGAACGCGCTTTTCTCCGCCGTGCTCGGCAGCGACGGCGTCAACGCCGCGGTCGGCGGGGACGAGTACGCGCTCGTGTCCGTCGGTTGCGGGACGCCCGCCGCGGGCGGAGGCGGCGCCGCGTACATGTGATTCGCGAGCTGCGAGATCGCGTGCGTGAGCGAGATGGGATCGAGCTCGGGCGTCGTCGGCGCGCCGGGGACCTCGGCTCCGGCGAGCGAGATCCCGGGCGTCGACGTCATGATCGCGGCCGGATAATTGGGAGTCTCCGTCGTCCGCGGCATGTGCGCGGTCAGCAGCGAGACCTCGCCCACGGGCGGAAGTCCCACGGGCGGACCGCCCTTGGGCTCAGGCGTACTCATGGTAGTTGTCGATCACCACGCCCTCCAGGCATCCGAGCGCGTCGTGCGTGAGCACGGCGACGGAGCAGTAGAGCGAGATGAGGTACTTCGCGGTGCCCGCCTGATCGATCCCCATCATGCGGACGGAGAGGCTCGGGTTCACCTCGCCGGGGAGGCCCGGCTGGAAGAGGCCGACGACGCCGCGCTTCCGCTCGCCGACGCGCATGAGGAGGACGTCGGTCCGGTTGTCACGGATGCGGATCTTGTCGCTCGGGATGAGCGGCAGCCCACGCCACGTGAGGAACGGCGAGCCGAAGAGCGACATCGTGGGCGGCGGGACGCCCCGGCGCGTGCACTCGCGCCCGAACGCCGCGATCGCGCGCGGGTGGGTGACGAAGAAGGCGGGCTCTTTCCAGACCGTCGCGATGAGCTCGTCGAGGTCGTCCGGCGTCGGAGGCCCCTTCCGCGGCGCGATGCGCATCTCGGGATCGACGTTGTTCAGGAGCCCGTAGTCCTTGTTGTAGAGCATCTCGCTCTCTTGCCGCTCTTTGATCTTCTCGATCGCGAGCGTGAGCTGCTCCTTCACCTGGTCGTACGGGCTGCGGAACAGGTCCGAGATGCGCGTCTGCACCGCGATCGTGGTGGTGCACGACGCGAGGACGTACTCGCGCGGGTTCGGCTCGTAGTCGTTGAAGGCGACGGGCAGGTCCTCGCCCTCGGCGGGGCTGCACTTGACGTCGAACTTCTCGTCGAGCGCCTGATTCACGCGGTACACGCCGGCCTCGACCGGCGTCCAGGGGATCATTTGCGTGAGCCAGCGCGGCGTCGCCCCCCGCCATTGCGGCGGCGTCTTGGTCGTATTCGCCAGCTGCCGTGCAGCGCGTGCACCGATCGATTGAGCGGTCATCTACGAGACTCCTTCTGAGCCGCGTCTTATCCGCCCGACCGCACCAGAGCAATTGTCACCGCGCCACGCCGTCACTCTCCTCTGCCCAAGCGGATGGATCGACGCCTTACCGGCACGCCCGCGTGGTCGAAGCGAATGGACGAGCTCCGAGCGACGCACCTGCGATGAGACGACACCTTCGTCGCCGCGCCGCTTCATTTCGCGGTCCGTTCGACGAAGTGGTCGAGGAACGCGCGGACGCGCGTGGCCGCTCGGAGCTCGTCGAGGGTGAGGAGCCAGACGTCCCGCGAGAGCTCGGTGGCGACCGGACTGATGCGCACGAGCCGGGGATCGGAGTCGCCTTCGGTGCGAGCGAGGAAGTGGACGCCGATCCCGGAGGCGACGACCTCTCGGAGCGGCAGCGAGGTCATGTCGACCCAGAGCGCGACGCGCGCCTCGGGGGCATGCTTCGCGAGCCACGGTTCGAGCCACGAGGGGCCGAGCCGCTCGTCCCAGCTCAACCACGGCCACTTCGAGAGCGGCGCCTTCGCGCCGACGCGCCGGGCGAGGTGACGGCTCGCGTAGACGGCGAGCTCGACGCGCCCGATCTTGCGACCGACGAGGTTCGGGGGTGGCGCGCCGGTCATCCGCAGGGCGACGTCGGCTTCGCGGCGGGTGAGCGAGGCGTCCGCGTCGTTGCAGCTCAGCGTGAGCTCGACGCCGGGGAAGCGCTCGAGGAACGACGTGAACGCGGGCTCGTAGCGACGGAAGAGGATGTCCATCGTCGTCACGCGGAGCTTCCCCTCGAGCTTCGCGTCTCCGCCGAGGAGTCGCGCCTCGAGCTCGTGCATCTCCGCTTCGGTCCGCTCGGCGCTTCGGACGACGTGCGCGCCGGCGGCGGTCGGCGTGTAGCCGCCGTCGTCGACGGAGAACAACCGGCTCCCGACCCGCTCTTCGAGGGCGCGTATCCGTCGCGCGACGGTCGTGTGCGTCGTCATCAGCGTCGCCGCGGCGCCGCTGAGCGTCCGGCTGCGCGCCAGCGCGAGAACGAAGCGCAGGTCGTCCCAATTCATCAATGTGCATTCATGCACGTCAATAGCGAATAAACAACCATGTGATGAACGCTAACGAACGGTCATGCTCATCCAATGAACGAGTGGGTCGCGGGGAAGGTCGACGGTCTCGCGATCACGCGTCCGTTCCTCCTCGCCGCCGCGGCGATGATGGAGGTCCCGATCGCGATGACGCTCCTCGCGCGCGTCCTCTTCTTCGCGTCGATCGAGATCCCGACGACGCTCGCGATCGCCGTCCTCGCGTATCGCTGGCCGACAGCAGAGCAAGAGTGAAACCCTTGACCGGTCGTCGGCTGGACCCTTCGGCCGGGCTCTTCCATCGTCCGACGGGCTCGCTCATCGGCGCAGACATCGTGCTCAGCGCCTGCGCGCGGGACCACTGGAGCTGGCGCACGGCCGCGCGCCTCACGGGTTGCTACGACCGATCCGAACACCGCCGGACGTGCGATGGAAGACGAAGTCCAACGACGCCGCGGCGCGATCGATCGATCGCATGGCCGCCCTCCCATTGAAGCGTCTCCTCGTGGCCCACGCGGATCCGATCGAGGACCGTCCTTCCGAGAAGCTCCTCGACGCCTGGCGCTTCGTGCGCGCCGGGTGAGGGCGCGTGCTCCAAGTCCTGCGTCACCCACGCATGGCTTCGCGGATCTGCTCGGGCGTCATCTTCGCGATCACCTTGGTGAGGATCCAAAGGTGCCCGAACGGGTCCTGCACTCGCCCCTCGCGGTGGCCGTAGAACTGATCGCTCACCTCGAAGATCACGCGCCCGCCACCCGCCACCATCTTACGCGCCACTTCGTCGGGATCATCGACTTCGAGGTTCAAGATCACCGGGCTCCCGCCGAGCGAGGGCGGCGCGCAGTTGTTCCATTCGGGCGCCTCGTCGGTGAGCGCGATCACCGCGTTGCCGAGCGCGAGCGCGGCGTGCACCACGTGTCCCCGATCGTCGGCGTAGCGTTCGAGCTCGCGAGCCCCGAGCGTCGCGGTGTAGTAGGCAATGGCGCCGGCCGCGTCGCGAACGACGAGGCGCGGAGTGAGGAGCGGTCGTTCCGTCATGCTCCAAGCTTGACCGAAACGCGCCGCGCCTGATTGGAAGAAATCGACGAGCGCGAGCGCGGTCGCTCAGTCGTACGATGAGGAGATGGACGATTCTTCATGAGCGCTACGCGTTGATCGAGCGCCTACAGAAGATCGCCCCGTGACGCGGCGCGGATGCGGCGGCGGTGGACGTGACGATTGAACGGTGAGTACCTTGGCTTCGTGGCAACGAAGACCACTCCCGAACCACGCTCCTTTCTGGAGGCCGTCGCTCCCGCTGGGCGGCGCCGCGACGCGCTCGTGCTGCTCGATCTGATGCGTGAGGCGACGGGGCTCGAGCCGAGGATGAGCGGATCGTCGATCGTCGGTTTCGGTGAGTACGCCTACGAGTACGACAGCGGTCGCAAGGGCACGGCGCCAGCAGCAGCGTTCTCGCCGCGCAAGGCAGCGACCGTCGTCTACCTCCTCGACGGCATCGCCCACCACGAAGCCGCGCTGGAGAGGCTCGGGCCCCATACCACCGGTGTCGGCTGTCTCTACATCAAGGACGTCAGCAAGATCGACGTCCGCGTCCTCAAGGGGATCGTCCAAAAGTCCTTCACGAGGCTCACTGCCAAAACGTACGGCAAGCGCGCACGCGACGTAGAGACGAAGGCTCCGAAGAAGTCGACGACGACCCGTGCGACGCGCGGTGGTTCTGCTTCGGGGCCAATCGACGCCTATCTCGCGCGCATCGAGAACGCCGCCGCCCGCGCGACGCTCACACGACTCTGCGCGCAGCTTCGTGAGCTGCTTCCGACGGCGACGGAGACGATCAGCTACGACATGCCCGCCTTTCGCCTGCCGAACGGGAAGGTCGCCGCCGGATTCGCCTTCTTCGGCAGGAACTGCGGGTACTACCCGCACAGCGGTGGCGTCATCCCGAAGCTCGGCGCGCTGCTCGATGGGTACAAGACGACGAAAGGCGGCATCACGTTCCCGCCCGCCGCGCCGCTGCCAAAGAAGATCGTGAGCGCGCTCGTTCGCACACGGCTCGCCGAGATCACCGAGAAGGCCACGAAGCGAGCGAGCGCCGGTAAACCCAAGAAGCCGCGCGTCTTCGCGATCTCGTTCGCGAGCGTGTACCCGCTCTACGTGCAGAAGGCAGAGAAGAAAGGCCGGACCCAACAGGAGGTCGACGAGGTCATCGCCTGGCTCACCGGCTATCGCGGAAAGTCCCTCCAGCGCGCCATCGACGACGAGGTCGATCTCGAGGCATTCTTTGGAGCCGCGCCTCGCTGGAGCTCGAAGGCTGGTCTCATCACGGGCGTCGTCTGCGGAGTGCGCGTCGAGGCCGTCGCTGATCCGTTGATGCAGAAGATCCGCTACCTCGACAAGCTGGTCGACGAGCTCGCCAGGGGAAAGAAGATGGCCAGCATCCTGCGCCAGTAGTACCCGCGGTGGCCACCCCGAGGTCCGGCTGCATCTCGCGCGCGCTCAGCCGGCCATGCTCAGCCACCAACCCAACGTGCTGACGTCCGGCGCGCCCTCGAGCACCGCGCCTTCGTAGCCCATCGTGACCAACTGCATCGTGCGTCTCGACCATCCGAGGGTTTCGACGCCGACTCACGCTCGACGCCTTCGCTACGCTGCCGCACGTCGAGCTGGCGCTGTTCGATGTGGTTCGCGATGACGTCGACCAGGCGCTGTCCGTGTGCTCGCGCCACCCGTCTCGCTCGAGCCCATCGAGGTTCGCCAGGTGTGGCATCGCCGCTCCGACGTGGATGGCGCCGTCCGATTTCTTCGAGAGGTCGTACGCGACGCCGCGAAGAGCAGCGCTTCGTCGAGACGGCCCCCTTGAAGCCGAACTTGGTGGCGATGACCACGTCGTTGCGCACCGGTCCCAGGGCCTCACCGACGAGCAGGCGTCGCGGATCACGCGGATGCTCTGGGCGCGGTCCACGCCCGGACCTTGTGGCCGGGGTTGTTGCTCATGCAGCCGAAGCCGAGCTCCGACACCTCCAGGCGGCCCAGCTTGCGCGACTTCATGGTGTAGCTCTTGCCGGAGGGGTGGGGCCGAGCTCGTGGCTGCACGGCCGGTGGACGCGCTCGCGGCGCTCGCTCCCGCGCGCGTGGACGCGCCCGCTGCAAGCGGGGTGGCTGCCAGACCGTGCTCTCCATTCAGCGCCTCTTGAGCGCCGCCTTTTTCAGCTCACGCCCGTTCCACAACTCCCGGCGATATCTCTGCTACGGCTGTACTGAGATGAGAGGCACGTTCGGTCCGGTTTGTGGATCGGCTTCAAGCGAGGCGAACGAGTCTCCCTCTCTTGCGGAGACCCTTGTAGTCCCACTGTGTGCTCCTGGCCTTCTTCAGCCACCTCCTCACGTCGCGCTCGTCGATCTGCTCTGCGCTGGTGTACCTGATGGAGGCATCCTTGAACTTCCCGGTGCCAAGCCGTAGATGTTCTTCCTCGAAGCTGGCGCCGCTCCAGAACATCAATCGAATGCAGTCCTTCAGCTTGCTGTAGCCGACAATAGGGTTTCCATCGAGAAACCACACCGGATGAGCGTGCCAGATCTTGCGCTCGGCATCAGGCAGCCGACTGTCGATCAAGCGCGCCAGGTGATTGGCGATCTCTTCACGCTCCGCGCCCAGCGCCTGGTTGTACGCTCGAATTTCAGCGCTCATCGTGGCGCGTTCTCCCGATGGGATCGTCGCGGCAGCGCGGCCAGCGGCTCTCGAGCGCGTAGGGCGTGACCCAATCATGCCCCGAGCACCTCGGCGAGCTTGTTCAGCTCGCCCTTCCATCCGAGCGTGGCACGATTCGTCCACTCCTCTTCGTGCATTGCGTCGAACGTCAGCACGAGACGGACACCATCCGGGCTCGGATGGAACTCCACCACCGTGGCGACGTCATAGGGGTCGACGCCCGGAATGAAGTCGGCGAGATGGACATACGCCAGCCGGCGACGCGGCTGGACCTCGGAGTAGGTGATCCGCAGTTCCTGCGTCAGTGGCATGCCGGCCTGCGCCATGAACGCCACCTGGGCCGGCTCGACCGCGGTCATGGCGTAACGGAGCTCGCCGCCGGGGCGCAGATCGAGCGTCCGGACCGTGACGCGAAAGCCACCGGGGCCCCACCACGACTCGATCCCTTCCTTCGTTGCCCAGAGTTCCCACACCTCGTCGAGTGTCGCTCTGTACGTTCGCTCGATCGTGATTCGTCGCTTGACGACATCGGTACCAGACGCCCCCGTCTCCTTCTTCGTCATGAGTGCTTCTCCTTACGCCGGGTGACGCGCGTGCGCCGATCGAGCGCCTCGCCGAACGCGTCAAGACGCGCCTCCCAGAATGTCCGGTACCGGCTGATCCACGTGTCGAGCTCCCGAAAACGCTCTGGTCGTAGCGAGTAGAGTCGTTGCGATCCCAGCGGCCGCATCTGCACGAAGCCGGTCTCGTGGAGGATCCTGAGATGTCGCGAGACGCCCGACTGATGAATGTCGATCATCTCGACGAGGTCGTTGACCGCTCGCTCGCCGCCTAGAAGCACCTCGACGATGCGGCGTCGCTTGGGATCGGCCAGGGTCTGAAAGACGTCAATGTGCATGAGCGTGCATATGTATGCATGTTCATGTTTTCCGTGTCAAGCGCACGAGCACGTCGCCGCCCAACCGGGCAGCGGTCGCTGGCGAAGCGCGGCATGGAGGCTGGCGAGCCTTTGCCGTGCCCACGCACTGGAGGCGCTCCAACCGTCGGCGCGTGCGCCCGGCACGGGCCTGCTGCACGCGCCCGCGCCAAAGGTCCTGGCTCGGCTCGATCAGCGCCACGCGCGAACGTGGCGGCTCGTTCGACGCTCGTTGCGAGCTCGCGCCCCGTTGGTCAACAGTCCCGGCCCCGAAACGGCCCGCGCGGGACAGTTGATCATCGGGTACGTGTCCCGGCGTGGAGGGCCGATCCGTTAGCCGCTCGCAGCGCGCAGCGCGCTGCGCGAACCACGGCTCACGCGGGAACGTCTCACCGCTGACGTCGGGGTAGCTCGAGCCCTTCGCGAACTCCTGGCCGGTCGCGCGCCCGATCAGCCAGGCATCGCCCTGGAGCTGCTCATGCGCTCGGTCGTAGGGGCCGCCCGGCTTGGCGCCTTGCGGACGCCAGCGACTCGGGCGTGTGCGGCCGTCGATGCTGATGGCCATGTGGCAGATGACGTGGGGTTTCATCGTGGATGCCTCTTCTGTTCGATGCGCGCGGTCTTCGTGGCGCGAGTGCTGGCGTTTCTCGCTCGCCGCGGCGCTGCGGCCTTTGATGTCAGGCCGCCCCTCTTCTCGACGAGGAAGTCGCGGAGCGCGCGCACCTTCGAGGGCATCTCCCGAGACGGCACGTAGAGGTAGAACCCCGGAAACGGCGCGCACCACGGCTTCAGCACACGCTCGAGCCTGCCCTCGTCGAGGTGTCGCCTCACCACGAAGTCGATGTGTTGGATGAGCCCGAGCCCTTGGAGCGCGGCGCGCAGCATGCCTTCATCGTCGTTGGTGATGAGGTTGCCGCGCGGCTCCACGGTGAGCTCTCGCTTCGTGCGAACGTCCGTGAACTCCCACGCGAAGACCGAGCCGCCGCTGTTCCGGCGGTAGGCGATGCAGTTGTGCTGGGCCAAGTCGGTCGGCTTGCTTGGTCGGCCGTGGCGCGCGAAGTACGCGGGCGTCGCGACGACCGCCATCTCAAGCATCGGCGTGATGGGCACCGCCACCACGTGTTCGGCGAGGCGCTCGCCGATGCGGATGCCGGCGTCGCAGCCGTCGGCGATGATGTTGGAGATCCCGTCGTCCATCACGAGCTCGACCGTGAGCTTGGGATGACGCGCGAGGAACTCAGTGAGGTGCGGCTCGAGGAGCTCTCGCGCCGCCATGCGCGCGGTGTTGATGCGCACGAGCCCGGTCGGCTCGGTCGTCGCCTGGCCGAGCTCGCGCACCGCGTGGTCGAGCGACTGGAGCGCCGGCTGCAACTGGTCGAACAAGCGCTGGCCCGCTTCTGTGAGCGACATGCTCCGCGTCGTCCGGTACAAGAGCTGGACGCCGAGCTTCTTCTCGAGCGCCTTGAGGCTCTGCGAGAGCGCCGCGCGGGACACGCCGAGCTTCGCGGCAGCCTTCGTGAAGCTCCGATGAGCGGCGACGTGAGCGAAGCCGACGAGCGGCGGCAGCAGGGCGGGATCCATGCCGCGATTGTAAACTAAGGCTTACCTCTGCGTTCAAGACTGTTCCGTTGTGAGAGCAAGCGGGCTGCGTATTGTAGTGGCGTCCGTCCACCCAAGCCCGAGGAGCTCGTCATGAAGAAGGTGAATTTCCCGAACTACAACGCTCAAGGCATCACCATCGCCGCCCACCTCCACCTTCCCCCCAACTTCGACGAAGGCAAGAAGTACGCGGCTGTTGTCGTCTCGCATCCCGGCGGTGGAGTGAAGGAGCAGGCCGCGGGCCTCTACGCCAAGAAGCTGGCCGAGCAGGGGCTCATCGCGATCGCCTTCGACCGCTCCTACCAGGGCGAGAGTACCGGCGAGCCGCGCCAGCTCGAGAACCCCTACGTCAGCACCGAAGACGTGAGCGCCGTCATCGATTACCTCACCACGCTGCCCTACGTGGACAACGACAAGATCGGCGCCATGGGCGTCTGCGCCGGCGGTGGCTACAGCGCCAACGCCGCCATCAACGACCGTCGCATCAAGGCGCTCGCCACCGTGAGCGCGGTGAACATCGGCCAGATGTTCCGCAACGGCTGGGAGAACACCGTCAAGGACGCCGATGCGCTGCCCTACATCGAGGCCGGCTCGAACGCGCGCACGGCCGACGCCAGCAGCAAGAGCATGGCCACCATCCCGCTCGCCCCGCTGAAGGAGGAGGACGCGCCCAACACCGAGCTGCGCGGCGCGTGGGAGTATTACCACACGCCCCGTTGCCAGCACCCGAACGCCCCCGGCTTCACCCTCGCGCGCAACCTCACGCAGATCATTACCTACGATGCCTACAACAAGGCCGAAGCGTTCCTGACCCAGCCCATCCTGTCCATCGCGGGCAGCAAAGCGGGCAGCAAGTGGATGAGCGACGATCTCCTCGCCCGCGCCGCCAGCAAGGACAAGACTCTGCACCTCGTCGAGGGTGCGGACCACATGGATCTGTACGACGTGCAGAAGTACGTCGACGAGGCCATCTCGAAGCTGGCGCCGTTCTTCTCCAGCAAGCTGTAGCCGTCTCCGGCGTCAGCACACCGGTAGCGAAGGTCCGGATCCGAAGACGGGTTCGATTCGCTCCTCCCGACGCCCCCGCGTGTCGAGAGTCTCAAGACTCTCGACGTTCCCCTGAAGGAAAAGGAAATGAAATCCGTAAAAATCCAAAACCCCGATATGGCCTGGCCCATCGCTGCCAGCATTCAGTTCCCGCCCAGCTTCGATGAGGCGAAGACCTATCCGACCATCGTCAGCGTCCATCCGTTCGGAAGTTGCAAGGAGCAGACGTCGGGCAACGTCTATGGCAAGGCGCTTTCCGAGCAGGGTTTTGTCGTCATCGCCTACGACGCCAGCTTTCAGGGTGAGTCCGGCGGCAGCCCGCGTTGGATCGAGGATCCGACCCAGCGGGTCGAAGACATCAGCCGCGTCATCGACTATGCGGTGACGCTGCCTTATGTCGACGCCCATCGCATCGGCGCCATCGGCGTCTGCGGCGGCGGTGGGTATGCGGTGAACGCGACGCTGACCGAGAAGCGCATCAAGGCCGTGGTCAGCATCACCGGCGTCAACATCGGCCGGCTGTTCCGTGAGGGCTTCAGCACCTACAACCCGATCGGCGCACTCGACGCGATGGCCGCGCAGCGCACGAAGGAGGCGCGCGGCGGCGAGCTTCAGGTCAACGAGCTCTTGCCCGCCAGCCCGGACGTCGCCAAGGCGAACGGCCTGACGGAACGGGACGTCTTCGAGGCGACGGACTACTACAAGACGCCGCGCGGCCAGAAGGAGGGCGGCGCGACGCGCATGCTCTTCTCCCACGCGCAGAAGACGCTCGCCTGGGACGCCTTCGCCTTCGCCGAAACGCTGTTGACCCAGCCGATCATGGTGGTGATCGGTCAGAAGGTCGGGGCTTTTGGCGCCTACCGCGACGGCCTGGAAATCTACGGCCGCGCCACCGCCTCGAAGGATCGCCAGCTCGTCTCCCTGGAGGATTGGTCGCACTACGACCTCTACGACAAGCCGGAGCCGGTGAAGCTGTCGCTCGAGAAGCTGGTGCCATTCTTCAAGAAGCATCTCTGAGAGAGAACGACGCCGAAGGAATCGACGAGAGCCATGAAGAAGGTATTGATCCTCGGAGCGGGCGGGCAGATCGCGCGCTGGGCGATCCAGATGCTCGCCGAACGCGACGACGTTTCTCTCACCCTGTTTCTGCGACAGGCACGCCGGCTGAAGAGCAAGGTACCGAGCAACGCGCGCGTGCTCGAGGGAGATGTCCTCGACCGCGCGCAGCTCGACACGGCGATGACCGGCCAGGACATCGTCTACGCGAACCTGACCGGCGATGACATCGACGCGCAGGCGAAGAGCATCATCGCGTCGATGAAGAAGGCAAACGTTCAACGACTCGTCTTCGTGACGTCGCTCGGCCTCTACGACGAGGTGCCTGGTAGGTTCGGCGCGTGGAACACGCGGAACATCGGCGCGTACTTGCCGCCGTTCCGCCGCGCGGCGGATGCGATCGAGGAGTCGGGGCTCGACTACACGGTACTGCGCCCCGCATGGCTGAGCGACGACGACGAGATCGACTACGAGACCACGGCGCGGAGCGAGCCCTTCAAGGGCACGGAAGTGTCGCGCAAGAGCGTGGCCGACCTCGTGGTGAAGGTCATCGACGCGCCCGAGCGCTGGGTGCGGGAGAACCTCGGCGTCAACAAGCCCAACACCGACGGCGACAAGCCGTCCTTCATGTAAATCGAGCGAGCACGAACATGTACGCGGTACGAACCTTTCGACTACGGCATGTCGCCTCGTGGACGTGGCGCGAGACGACCGACTGGCTGCCGCTCGTTCCGCGAGCCTGAGCGTGATGCCGATGACCTGGCCCAAGTCGAAGAGGAGACGTCGGATGCTTGCAGCAGCCCTAGCAGCGGTGGTGCTCGGCGCGGTGGCGTTCGTCGTGATGGCCGTGAAAGATCGGACGTACGTCGGGAGCCCCGCGTATGCGCCGAGCGGCGAGCCCAATCGCGCGGTGGCAGTCGTCTACTACTCGCGCTCCGGACACTCGGAAGCGGTGGCGCGAGAGATCGCGCGCACCTTCAACGCGTTCATCGCTCGCATCGAAGCCACCGACTACCCGCTCGATTTCTCGGGCCAGACCAAGGCCGTGTCCGACGCCGAGGCGCGCGCGCTCCCTGCGATCACCGTCGAGCCCATCGACCTCGCGCCGGCGCAGCGTGTCTACCTCGTTTCGCCGACGTGGCTGTTCCGTCCCGCGCCGCCGCTGTGGGCCTTCGTGGAACAGGCCGACCTGGCGGGCAAGGAGGTCGTCCTGGTGATGACGGGAAACAGCCGCTACAAACAGGAGAACATCGACGCCTTCGCAGAGCGCGTCGCGGCGCGCGGCGGGAGGCTCGTGCGGCACGTGTTCCTCCAGCGCGGACGCATCTACTGGCAGATGAGCCGCGATGAGCTGCTGCGCGAGACGCGCGCGCAGATTGACGCCACTCCGTAGAGTATGGACGCGCTCTTCTGTTAACTGCGCCTCCACCCCGTGTTGGTGGTGGAGGAAGAATGGCTCCGGGACCGGGCCGCGTCGGCGAGGTTCCGTGCACCGTCGAGCCGAGAAGCCACGAAAGTGCGGAAGCCCGCGGAGGAACGCGGCGTGCGGAGTCGAACGCGGGCCTCGGCGCGAGGTTCGCCGTGTACGTCGGCGTCGCGCTCGCGCATCGGCGTTCGGAGAGGGACCCGAGAACCGGAGGGCCGCCCCGCATGATCAACAGGTGTCGAGCGGCCTCCGGCTGGATCCCAAGAGGCCCCAGCGAAGCTTCACGGCGCGGCTCCAGCCCCGACCACCCGGTACGCCTGCTGCGGGTGTGCGGGATTGTCGGGGTAGCGGCGCTCGAGCTTGCCCTCGGTGACCAGCAGCCAGAGGTGCTTGCGCGAAAGGTTGGCGGCGTCCTTCAGACCGAGGACCGCTACCAGCTCCCGCGGTGTCCACCAGCGCAGAGCGCAGAGGTCGAGGAGCACCTTTCGGAGCCGAGGCGCGGCAGGCTTCGGGCCGAGCCTCGTGAGCTCGAGCCGGAGGTCGTCGGGCAGCGCAGCGATCAGCGAGGTGACGTCCGGCGCCGACCCCTGCGTACCTGGCTCGAGCCCCTGTGCATCCGGGTCGAACCCCTGCGTATCCGGCCTCGACCCCTGCGTATCCTTGGCCAGGAGCCCCTGCGCACCCGTTTCCAGCCCCTGCGCATCGACCGGGAGCTGCGCCTTCAGCCCGAGCTCGTAGTAGCTGTTCGGCCCCGCCGCGTGCAGGGCGAGCAACTCGCGGTCCCGCAGCCTGCGGAGGAGCGCGCTCGCCCCCAGCGTGTCGAGGCCCGAGATGGCGCGCAGGCGAGCGTTGTCGAGGCGGCCTGCACGGTGGGCTTCGAGCAGCGCGCGGAACTCGACGTCGGTTAGCTCCGCGTCGCCGAGGCGTGCGACGAAGGATTTGTCGTCAGCGGTGAGCGTCGCCGTGTTGCGAAGCGTGACGCGGAACAGGTGGTCGCGCGGGTCGAGCACGGGCGCCGGGAGGAAGAAGCCCTCCATCTCGGCGAACATGCGCGGGATGCCCTCACCCTGGTCGCGCACGATGCCGAGGTCGACGAGCACGCGTACGGTGCGCGGGTTGCGGCTGACGTGGATGCGGTGGAGCGCGAGCAGTTCCTCGAGGTTCACGTCGGGTAGCAGCCCGCCGGGGCTCACGACCTCGAGGCGATCGTCGAAGAACCAGATCTCCGTCGTGCGCCCCTCGACGTTGTAGTCGCGGTGGGCAGCGGCGTTGACGATCGCCTCCTTCCACGAGAACTCCGGGTACTCGGACACGGTGCGGAAGCGGTGGCCGACGAGGCGCGCGGGCCTTCGCAGGATGCCTTCGATCGCTGAGAAGCACTCCTCGATGACGGTCGGCAGGTTGCCCTCGAAGCGCGGGCGCTCCTCGACGTTGTGCTCGGTGCCGACCTTGCGCTCGGTGCCGACGACGCGGAAGAGGCGAAAGCCGGCGTTCGGGTGATCGAGTCCGTTCTTCGCGAAGAGGAGCTCCGCGGCCTCGCGCAGCACGAGGTCGCGCCCACGGTGGTCCGCGAGCTTGCGCTTGAGCAGGTACTCCTCGTCGGTCAGCGCGATGAGGCCCGCGCCGCGGCGCGCGCGCTCGAGAAGCGCGGGGTCGAGGTCGGCGAGACGCAGGTGTGAAGGGCGACTCTCCCAGCTCTCGACGAGCCCTCGGAACTTGAGCTTCTGGATGTGCGACTCGGAGACCTGCATGGTCTTGTCGCCGATGCGCAGGGGGAACCCGTCACCCTCGACTCGCACGGGCACATCGCAGGTCGGCACGTCGAAGACGATGAGCGAGTGCCCGTCGTGCTGGAGCACGAAGCCCTGCGGCTGCGGCGGATGCAGGCGAACCCTCGGCACGTCGAGCAGCGCCGCGAGGGCGTCGGGCGGGAGCTGGTGGCCCGTGACGCGGTGGTCGTCCTCGATGCCGAGGATGAGCACGCCGCCCTCGGCGTTGGCGAAGCCCGCGACCTGCTCGGCCACTTGGTCGCGCACCTTGCGGCGGTCACGCGGGCGCTTCTTGCCCTCCTCGCCCTCGAACATCGACTTTCGGTCGAAGTGCTGGCCTTCGTCGCGACCGAGGAAGGGCGTAAGGTCGAAGGTGGGGGCGATCGTCACGGCTCACTCCGATCGATGTCGATGAGCGTTGGTCCACCTTCGGCATACTCATCGAGCATGCGCTTCACGAAGCCCTTGATGGCTACTCCGTCGAGAACGTAGGCCCCCGACAGGCGCAGAGCGGGATGGTGCGGGCGATCGAAGCCGGCGCTCAGAATTCGCTTCTCGCCGAGGACAGCCCAACACATCGTGAGCTGTTCTCGATGCTGCAACTCCTGCAGCGCGTCCGCCCGCAGAAGCAACGTGCTCGGGCCGGGCGCGCTTGCCGTAGGATCAAGCGCCACGACCTGCCCCGACGACGTCGCGAACTCCGTACCGCGCCCCGTCGAGTGCAGCCCAAGCTTCGTCATCACCTCCTCGGCAGGCAGCCGAACCGTGTAGCCGTCGTCCACCGAACAGTCGAAGCCGCTGGACTCGTTGAGATACTCGACTGCGACTTGCCGAAGCCGCACCGGGCAGCCTTGCCCCGGCTGCGTCCAACCGTCATCGCCATAGTACGCACTCTGGAAGTAGCGAGATGCGGGAGCCCACCCATGCTCACCGAGAAACATCCCGGTGACGTGAGGAGGGTCCGGCATCCAGCGCCCCATGAAGTCGACCGTCTCGGCCCACTTCAGGAAGGCGTCCGCGTCCGACGTTCGAATCAGGTAGGCGTTCGCGATGTACCAGAGTTCGCCCCGCGCCACGTCAATTGGGCGCTGATCCGGTGGCGCTTCCTCCTTCCAGTTGAAGTAGCCGTGCCCGTTCAGCCAGTGCGACCCATCTGCAGGGTTCACACAAACGAGCAGGTCCTCGACCTTCGGTAGATCGTCGACCTTCGCAACCCAGTCCTTCGGGCTCGCTCCATGACCCCATGCGGCATAGGGAGCAGCCCCCCACCAAGCGGGCGTGTGTCCGTCCCATGAAGTGCCGCCAGGAAGAGCACGCAGCGTGCATGAGGGATCAATGTCGCGCAGGTGGTTCTGCCACGGGCCCTGGTAGCACTGGTCGCCGTCCTCGCGGAACTCTTCCCGATACTGGAAGTGGTCGGAGAGGAACGCCATCATCTCGTGGTAGGCAATCCACTGGTACTTCTTGCCCATGCGTTCGGGCTTGGACGCCGCACGGCCGTCGCTGCGCACGACGAAGCGATCGAAATGTCCGAAGCGTTCGACAGTCCAACCGAGATCGAAGACGCGCTTGAGGATGTAGCGTTGCACTTGGCCGAGATCGAAGCGTGGTGGTCGGCTAGCCGTGTGCTGGTTCTCTTTGGCGTCCCTGATCGCGCTCAAGCGCGCCGCGTGTTCCGCAGAAAGGCTCGCTTCAAGCGCGCGCTCGGCCTCGTCCCTGGCCTTCCCGAGTGAAACGAGCTCGGGCGGGCAATCCTTCTCAAGTTCCGCTTCGAGCGTCTCCTGATTCGATAGGTCGAGCGCAGGTTGACCGTCGGCCCCCTCTCGCTGATCTAACCACGCGCGTACGAACTCCGAAGAAGCCGCCGCATGGGCGCGGTCCGCCACATCGAAGGCCTGCCATGCTGACAGCTCATCGTCGGAGAAGTTGGCGACAAGCGCGGTCAACTTCTCGGCAGGACTCGGAGGCGGCGCCCACGGTGGCTCGTCCAGTCGGAGCGAAAGATACTCGCGAGATCCTGCGGACGAGTTCGTGCCGATGATGTAGCGCGCGAAGTCACCGAAGTCCGTGACCGACGTTCCGATGACATTACGACTCCACTCGAGATCCCTGCTGTCGTGAGAGCCCTTCGACCAATCTGGAAGCAGCGGCTTGACGTCCTCCTCAGACGGGATGGTCGGCCACTCGCTCTTGTACGGAGGACGAATGAGCGCTGCGTCGAACTCGATCGTCGAGCCGAGATGCAGAGCGCGCTCCACGACGCCACGCGCGTAGTCGCGCAAGAGGACGTGCGGCGGCGGGCTCCCGGATGCGAACACGCGGCTATAGACGGACGCGGCGAGCCGACCGACAGCGTCCGCATCCGCGCTTCGCATCGCGACCCCATAGGCGACGGCGTAGACGCGCTCCGTGACGTACGGGTCATCGACATCCGCGAAGCGGTCGACCAACCGGACCATGCCTGCGAGTCGCCCCGTGTAGAGGTTGACGAGCGCCTTCGTCGCCCGGTCGCGTAGGAACCGGTGAGAGGTCGTGAGCATCCACGCGAGGGCGATGCCACAGAGGTCGACCGCCTCGTCGGCAATGCCCACGTCGCTGCCAAGCGCCCACGCCCAGTCCACGAGTCGATCGACCGCGCCGTGACCTCCCCAGGCGCTGTAGAGGTAGGTGCTCCACCATGCGTCTCGATCCGCCATCGCGTCTTCGCGCAACCGCCGGTCAAGGAAGTTCGCGTTGAGCGGGTGACCGGGAACGGTCGCGACGGTGAGCAAGATCTCCAGCGTCTCGTGCAGGTCCTGATCGCTCCCGCAGAGATCGTTGAGCACTTCCTGGGTGGCCTCCGAGAAGGCCGCGTTGTTTCGCCAGATGAGGCTTTGGCGAAACGCCTCGTCGGCTCCCCAACGAGTCGCCAGCTTCGGAGCGAACTTCAGCAACTCGGAATCAGTTCGTTCGGCAACCTGTATGAACAAGGCCTCAAGTAGGCCCGGTGTGACGTGTTCGTCGGCGGTCACGGCTGCGAGCGCGCCATCTTCCGAGAACGCGGAGCTCCAGTCGTGTGGCGCCGGCACGTTGTCGAGGAGAGCCTTCGCTACCAGATGATCGGCAAGGCGCTCATAGGCGACGTACACAACATCTCGCCGCGCCCCTTCGCGAAGAGGTGTATCTTCGGCAAGAACACCCTCAACGATCAGACCTCGAAACAGCGAGCGCTCGAACTCGCGGTTCGGAAGGAGAGCGTCGACGACACGCGACGCCTGCTCCAAGGGCAACCATCGTTCGCCTGCGTTGACCAGCGCTGCAGCGAACGCATCCACGGCCTGACGCACGAGGGGTGTGCGAGCGTTGTAGCCAAGTTGCTCTGCGAGTCGCGTGTTGATCGCGTCGAGGTAGAGGTTGAAGACGGCCGAGATGCCGTGGAAGCCTCGTGGCAAACGCCGATGTCCTTCCGCGTGCAGTCCTCGGCACAGTGTCTTCAGGAACAGCGGGTTCTGGAACTCGGGTGCGAGGAGCGGCGTCGACGGAAGCTCCAAACCGTAGTGGATGAAGAATGTCTTGGTGGCGTCGTACTCGTGCCCATGAAAGCCGTGATGTGTCACGAGCAACGCCCTGTTTCGCACCTCTTCAGGGATGACCGCGTCCTCGTATGAACTGCGCACCGACAGCACGACGCCAAGCCAGGGGGACCTCTCGACCTGAGCCAAGAATGCAGCCAAGTGGCTCGGCCAGATCGCGCGCCCAGTCCCTTCGTTGATCGCGTCGATGACGATGAGCGCTCGATCACCACTTGCCTGCGCTGCTGCCTCCAGCGCTCCAATGAAATCCTCCGCAGCTAGCCCCGCCAGATCGAGGTGCTGCATGACCTGGGACCAGGGCGCGTCGTTGCTGACGAAGCGCTGTCCCATCAGCAAGACCGTTGGTTGGTGAGCCTCGATGCGTCGCCTCACCACGTCACAGAGGAGATGCGTCTTGCCCGTACCTGCACTTCCTCTCAGGACGAACGCGGTGCTTCCAGCCAACTCGTCGGCGCGGCGCAACGACTCGGTCGCTTCGCGCAACGCCCGCTCTAGGCGTCGAACGGAGTAGCCGCGCTCTCGGAATGGGTTCGTCCGATACTGGCCGTGGCCGCTTCCATCCTTGGGCAGTTGCTCGTCATGCTCCCTGGCGCGCTTCTCGAGGTGCGCGGAAAGGGCCTGCAGCGGCGTGCTGGTCGCTTCGATCTTCTCGATGACCGGGGTGAAGGGCAGCGGCCCCGCCGCAACGTGCGAGAGCGCGCCAAATGCGTCCAACACGGTTTGGACGACATTCGAGACGCTCGCTGTCATCGTCGCAGCTTCGGCGTCCACGACTGGGTGCTCCGAGTAGCGAGCCGCCTGTAGGCCCTCTCTCACGGGTATGGCCAACCTCTTGATCCGGTTGAAGAACGTCTGCGTTCTTCCGAAGGCATCAAGGTCTTCTGCAATCGGCAGCTCGACATGGACCTCGGGCGTGTACCGTGGGCCCGCTGCCCTTATGGCCTCGTCGAGCCGCGCGGTGAACCAGGCTCCGTCGAAGCCTCGCTTGTCGAACCAAAAGCGAACCCGTCCAACGTTCTCGGTTCGAGCGAGGCGTTCCAGCATCTCGCTGCTACCCCACCAGACGAACTCGATGGTTCGATTCTTCGCCTGGGCCCACCCGTGCCACTTCGCAACGTGCTCGTCCCAGCGGTCCTTCGCAGACTTCCGCCCATCGATGCGCCCATCAGGCAAATCAAGCGGGACGCAAACGTGGTATCGAACCAAGCGTGGGTGCTTCTCGATCGCGGCCTCGATGGAGTGGTCCATCTGCTGCCACTGCGAATCACCGAGGGTGTCGAAGTATTTCGATTGCCAGCCCCATTCCGTCCCATCAGCAAGGACCGCGTAGCACTCGACGCCCGCATCCGGCGTTCCCTTCCGAACGAACTGCGCCCCAGCAGGAGCCTCAGCACGAGCAAGCTGCGAACAGAGTTCCTCGAAGCCCTTCTCTCGTCCACCGTTGAGCGGTCGAATCGCGGTCCAGTCGAGAGTGATGCCGCTCATGACGCGCCCCTCCCGCAGTTCAAGCGCGGCATCCCACGCTGCTCTTCGAGCTCGCGCCAGCCCGGCACGTGGGCGCTCATGAGCGCCTTGAAGAGGCGCCCGTGCGTCGGCACGCGCAGGTGCAGCAGCTCGTGGGCGATGACGAAGTCCTGGAAGCGCGGGTCCTGGTCGACGAGATCGCTCGCCAGCGTGACGGTGCCTGCCGACGAGCACGAGCCCCACTTCCGCCGCATGTCCTGCACGCGGATTACCCTAGGGTTCACACGCAGCTTCACTGCCCAAGCCAAGGCTCGGCGTCGAAGCTCCTGCGTGGGGTAGAGGGAGGTCTTCATCATCGGCTACTCGGCAAGGAGCGTGGCGACGACCACGTCGACGACGCGCGAGCGCTCGTCCTTCTGGAGCGCGAGCAGGGGACGGTAGAGGCCGGCGCGAAGGCGGCGCTGCTCGTCGGCGTTCACCACCGCGTTGGGGAATCGAGCCAGGAGCGCTTCGGCCTCCTTGGCGAGGTCCATCGGCGAGATGCCCGACTCCTTCAGCGCCGCGTCTTCACGCAGGACCCAGAACACCGAGAACGCGCGCGTCGTGAGGCCACTCTCCTTGGCGGACTTCATCGCCGCTTCCTTTTCGGCGGCGAGCGCTGCGAGGAGGTCCATCGCTGCGAGACCGTCGATCTTGCGGGACTCGAGGTCCTTTAGGATGCGATCGGCGCGGTCCTTCAACGGGTTGAGCACCGGCGCCGCGCTCGGGTCGTCGTCCATCTCCTTCTGGAGCCCGCGCACCAAGTTGAAGACCTTGCCCTCGTCGGAGCCGTCCTCGCCCTTCAGCGACTCGAGCGTCCTCACGTCGAACGTGATGCTCTTCGTGAGGCGGCCGAGCCCCGTCTGCGTCGCGTTCTCCTCGATGAGGCGCCGCGTCTTGTACGCGAGATCCGCAACAAACCCGACCTTGTCCGAGTAGGCGTTGCGCACTGCTGCGTAGAGCTGGGCCAGGCCCTTGAACGTCCTGATGTGGTCGCGCAGCTCTGGCGCCGGGGAGAGGATCTCCCAGAGGTTCTCGATCTCCTTGTACGCCTCGAAGAACACCTTGCGTACGGCCGGGTCGAGGAACTTGCCGTAGACGATCTTCTCGAGCCGCTCGTCTGCGCTGCCGCCTTCGCCGGCATCGAGGTACTCGGTCGCCGCCTTGGTGATCTTCGCCGTGAAGTCGCCCATCAGGACGTCGAGATCCTCGATCACCCCGCTGACGTCGGAAGAGTCGAAGCGCAGCGCCTTCTTCAGCTCGCGCAGCACGCCGACGAAATCGATGACGAGGCCGATGCGCTTCTGCACGCCCTCGGCGTCGACGTAGGGCCGGTTCACGCGAGCGATGGCCTGCAGGAGCACGTGGTCCCGCATGGGCTTGTCCAGGTACATGCAGTACAAGAGCGGCGCGTCGTACCCGGTCAGCAGCTTGTCCGTAACGATGAGGATCTTCGGGTCCTTGTCGGCCTTCTTGAAGAGGAGCCGCACGTCCTCCTCGCGCTCCTCGCTGAGCTGGAGCTTGGCGACGAGCGGCCGGTCGATCGCGTCGGAGGCGTTCTCCGTGTAGACCGCCTCCGTCCACTCGGGCGGCAGGATTTTGTCGAAGGCGCGCTTGTACTTCGCGCACGCCTCCCGGCTCACAGCGACGACGAACGCCTTGTAATGAAGCGGGAGGACGTTCTCCTTGAAGTGCTCCGCGATGAAGGCCGCGACCTTCTCGATGCGGTCGTCGGCGGCGAGGAACGTGCGCAGGCCCACCGCGCGGTCGAGGACCTTGTTCAGCTCCTCGATGTCGGTGATGCCCTCGGCGGCGGCGAGGTCGAAGAACTCCTTGTCGAGAAGGTCGACGGGCGCGGCCATCTCGCTCGGCGCCATCACGTGCTTGATGGGCAGCGTCGTCTCGTCGGCGATCGACTCGGCGATGGAGTACTTGTCGAGGTAGCCGACCTCGTCCTGCGTGCCGAAAATCTTGAACGTGCCTTCGCCCTGCGCGTTGCGCGCGATGGGCGTGCCTGTGAAGCCGATGATCGTCGCGTTCGGGACGGCGGCCATGAGGTACGTACCGAGGTCCTTGGCGACCGAGCGGTGCGCCTCGTCGATGAAGACGTAGACGTTGTCACGCAGGCAACTGTCCTTACGGATCTCCTCGAACTTGTGGATCATCGCGACGATCAGGCCGCGAAAGTCGGAGTCGAGCAGGCGCTGCAGCTCGGCCTTGGTGTTCGCGCGCTTGGTCGCGATGTCCTGCCTCTGCATCTCGCCGAGCAGGCGCTCTACCCAGCCCTTGAGCTGGCCCTCGAGCTCGGTGCGGTCGACGACGAGGAGCACCGTCGCGTTCTTGAAGCGCTCCTTGTCCTCGAGGATGAGCCGCGCCGAGGTGAGCAGGGTGAAGGTCTTGCCCGAGCCCTGCGTGTGCCAGACGAGCGCGCGCGTCTTCGTCGGGTCGGCGCAGCGGTCGACGATGGCGTTGATCGCGCGCTGCTGATGCTGGCGTAGCACCGACTTTCGTGTCTCGCTGTCCTGAACGTAGAAGAGAATCCAGTGCTGCAACGTGCGCAGGAAGTCGGTGCGCTCGAAGAAGGCCTGGACCGCGAAGCGGTAGCTCTCCTCGCGCGTCTGCTTCCAGCGCGCCATGTCGCGCCGGTTCGCGTTCCAAGTGACGCCGTACCAATAGTCGAGCAGGTGCGTGACGTTGAAGAGCTGCGGGCACCCGATCAGCTCGGGCGTCTCGAGCTCGTAGCGACGGAGCTGCTTCACCGCGCGCTCGATGGCGTCGCCGTCCTTCGGGTTCTTGTGCTCGACGATGCAGACGGGCACGCCGTTGACGACGAACATCACGTCCGCGCGGTTACCCTTCGGGCGCCCGGCGGGCTTGAGCGTCCACTCCCATGTGACATGGAACGAGTTCGCGCTGGTGTTCTCGAAATCGACGAGCTTCACCGCGCGGTGGCGCTTCTCCTCCTCGTCGTACCACTGCCGCTCGCCGCGCAGCCACCCGAGCATGTCGCGGTTGCCCTCGATGGTCGGCGGGATCGCGTCGAGCGTCTCGATGACGGAGCGGATCGCGTCGGAGGACATCCACGGGTTGAACGCCGCGAGCTTCGTGGCCAGCTCGTTGCGGAAGAGCATCCCGGCGTCGCCGCCGCGCTTCTCCTTCGCGACCTCGGGCGTGAGCGGTGTCCAGCCGATCTCGACAGCGTGCTTCACCATCGGGAACTGCACGGTGCCGGCCTCGCTGATCTTGAGCGTGCTCACGAGCTAACCCTTGGCGAGAGACTCGCAAGCGCGAGCCGCGAAACCGGAACCTCGCCAGAAGTCAGTTGTTGAAGCAGGACCGAAGATAGCTTCGTCAGCACATCTGCCTTCTTCCTGAGGAGAGTAAGCTCCTGGTCGACGTCGCGGAGCACGTGCGCGATCTGAACTTGCTCCTCGATGGTCGGAGGAATCTGAATCGTCTTCTCCTTGAGAATCGTGAAGTGCCTGTTGTAGCCACGACTTGGCAGGTCGATCGCCCTGCACGCGTAGTAGAAATACAGAGGATCGATGCCCGCCTTGGGCCGAAGAAGCTGCGTGCCGTCGGCACCTCGGACAAACGGGAAATCAACGAACTTGAAAACGCGAGTGTGATCTCCGAACACGATCACCGGCAGCGGCGCCGAGATGACTCCTTCGGGGTTGTCCGTCCAGCCAGCAATGAGATCTTGCCCTTGATCGACGATCGGATACGCCCCTTCGGCGCGATAGTCCTTCGTCTGAAGCTTGACCCCTGTAGGCAGCGAAACGCGTTCGAGGCATTGCTCGACGGTAGGGGAGTTCCAGCTAGATGCGGTCACGTAGCCACCCCCATCTTCAGCGGCGCCAACAGGGTGGATAGACGAGCGGAGTGTGCGATTTCCTCGGCAGTGAGCGACTCGTACTCGGCGAGTAGAGCCTCGACCGAGCCAACGTCCGCAGTTTCAGACACGCCAACATGAGTGCTCGGATTCAGGTTGTAGTCGGCGTCGGCAGCTTGAGAGGCATCGATTACGGCGAGTTCGCCGTCGACAGGCTCTCCTTTGAGAAATGCCTGCGCCCAGTAGCGTACATCGTCGTCGTCCTTGTTTAGCCGGCTGGGATCTCGCTCATAGGGCAGGTAGTTCTTCGGCTTGCCCTTCCTAAAGTGGCGACTCGCGTTGAGCAGGACGATGCGCCCCTTGCGCGCCGCAGGCTTTCGCTTGGAGAGCACCACAATCACTCCGGGGGCGGGAGTGTTGTAGAAGAGATTGTCAGGCAGCAAAATGACACCGTCGATCAAGTCGCGGTCGACGAACCACTTGCGGATGTTCCGCTCCTTGTCCTCGTTCTTCGAGCCGGATCCGCGAGTCATCGCCCCAGTGTCGAGGACGACGGCGGCGCGCCCCTTCTCGTTCAAGCACGCGAGCGTGTGCTGCAGCCATGCCCAGTCACCCTTGGCTGTCGTGATGCCGCCCGTCGTTCGGAATCGGTCGAAGGGATCGTTCGCGAAGACGTCGGGTGCGAACGGCTGGTTCCACATCGGGTTCGCGACCACGACGTCGTGCGATCGGATCTTGCCCTCAGGCGTGCGGAACTTCGGGTTGATCATCGTGTCGCCGCGTGCGAGCTCGATCTGCATGTCGTGAATGATCGCGTTCATCTGCGCGACGGCGTAGCTCTCGGCCTGCAGCTCCTGGCCCGTGAGCTTGAGCGGCACCTTGCTCGTAGGGTCGAGCTCGCGCGCGACGAGCTGAAGCTTCACGAGCAGGCCCGCCGAGCCGCAAGCGTAGTCGTGGCAGTCCTCGCCAGGCTTCGGCCGCATGATATGGGCCATGAGGAAGCCCACCTCGGTCGGCGTGAAGAACTCGCCCGCGCTCTGTCCCGAGCCCTCGGCGAACTTCCTGAGCAGGTACTCGTAGGCGCGGCCGAGGAAGTCCGGCTGCACGTCGGCGAGACCGAGGCGATAGCGCGGATCCGAGAACGTCTCCACAACACCACGTAGCTTCGCGGGATTGATGTCGCGCTCTCCGTTGCGTTCGGCGGCGAAGTCGACGACGTCGATGACGCCCGAGAGCGAGGGGTTCTGCTTCACGACAGCGCGTACGGCCTTCGTGAGGTGCTCCCCGATGTCGCGCGGCTTGTCCTTGGCGGGCCAGTCAAAGGCCTCGCGCCCGCTGATCACGCCCCAGCGCGCTTCGGCCGGCAGGTAGAAGCGCAGGAGCGAGTGATCCCCCTCGGCGATCTCGAGCGCGGTCTCGCGGTCGCCGTACTCCTCCGCAAGTCGGTCTATCTCGTCGTCAAAGACGTCCGAGAGGCGCTTCAAGAACAAGAGCGGGAGCAGGTAGTCCTTAAACTTCGCAGCGTCCTTCTCACCACGGATCGAGCACGCTGCATCCCACAGCATCTGCTCCATCGGCTTGGTGGTGGGGACGGCAGCCGATGCCTTGCCGCGTCGACGCCTCGTCACTTCCGCAGCGGCGGCGGGCGATTCGGAGGCCTCCGCGTCCTCTGCACCGTCGATTCCGGCCTCCTGCGCGAGCGCGGCGATGACCTCGCGGGCGGCCTTCTGCGGCTTGCTCGAACCGCCTTCCCACCGGTTCACGGTGGCGAAGGACACCCCGAGGCGCTCCGCGAGCTGCTCCTGGGTGAGGTTCAGCCTGGCGCGGATCGACCTCAGGGTCGCGGTCAGGGCGGTCGCATCTGTCATGTTTGCTATAATTGCGATATCGCATTTCGCTGTCAAGAGGGGATCAGGCTGCTCTCCTGCGCAGTACGCAGCCTCTGTGGGGTGGACCAGGCCTTGACGGGTGGTCAGGTCGTGCGCACCCAGAGCCGGTGCCGTCGTCCGCACGAACCACCACCCGAAAGTCGCCCGCGCGCCGACGGTCGAACCCGCAGACGCTCCTGGTCCTCCACTTCGACGCCGACAAACTTCGCGCCGACCATCTTCACCTCGGGGAGATCGCGGCGGTGACGGCGACCATCTCCGGGCTTGCACTTGGTGGGCGCACCGTCGTCGAAGACGCCACGACCACGTCGGACCTCATGAGCAAGCTCGCGCGCTTCGCCGAGGATGGGATGACCTTCGACGTGATCGTCGCCGTCGGCCACTCGAACGCCGACGGCATTCGCGTCGCGAGCGACCTGTTCATGCCGTGGGCGTCGTTCGCGCAAATGCTCAAGCCGCTCAAGCCACGCCGCTTGCTTCTCGTCGCCTGCCAAGCTGGGCGCGCCAACGCAGGACAGGCGCTCTTCGATGGTCTGCGTGAGCTGCGCCGGATCTATGCCTGCCCGGTCAACGCGTCGAAGGACTTCGGCGCGGCGATGATGTTCGCGATCCCGTACGTCGTCTCGGAGCGCCGCCCGAAGGATCGCCACGTGGCGTGGTCGCAGGCGGCAACCATCGCGCTGACGGGCGGCAGCTTCGCGAGTGGCGGCGCACCACCGACAAGGGGAACCCGGACGCGGCGATCTATGATCTTCTGGCCTTCGCCGCCGATCCCGTCGCACGCGCGGTGCCACAGCTTCTCGGCTCCTTGTTTCGCCGGTGATGTTGCCGCGTGGCTACCAGGCCGCCTTCAGCCCCTCCCACCGCCGCCGCTGCTCCTGCCAGTCGATCGTCCCGAGCACCGCCTCGCGCAGGCCGCGCTCGCTCACTGGCTGGGCGCCCGGGGGCAGCTCGAGGAAGAGGATCTCCTCCTGCACCTCGGGCGCGAGGAGGAGCAGGTCCATGAGCTGGGTGACGCGGGCGCGCGTGAAGCCGAGCTGCCGAGCCATGTCTGCAAAGTCGGCGAACTCCCCGCGCTCGAGCCGGCGGCGCAGGGCGTGCGCGAGGGCGAGCTGGCGGGCGACGCGCGCAGGGTAGCGCCGCGTCGGGGCTCGCTTCGCGGCCTGCTGGTGCTGACGCCAGGCGCGGCCGCCCTGGAACGTGATAACGACCTCGGTCACGGCGCGGCCTCCGTCGTCGGCTGCGGGCCGGGCGGCGGGGCAGGCTCGTGAACCGTAACCCGCAGCGTGCCGCTCTCGGGGTCGACGCCGACGCGCTCGATGAGGGCGCGCAGCACCTCGCGGCGCTCCTCGGGCACGAGGGCCTCCCAGACCTCGTCGAAGGCGTCGAGCAGCTTGGCCACGTGCTCGCCCTCGGTGCGGAGGGTGGCGCAGGCGCGGAGGCGCCGCTCGAGGTCCGCGACACCTGCGCGGTGCTTGTCGGTCTCGCGTTCGAGCTCGCCGAGCCGCTCGGCGAGGAGTCGGCCGCCCGCGTCGACGCTGCTGAAGGCACCGAGCAGGCGCTTCGCCTCGGCGCCGAGCTCGGTGATCCGCGCCTCGAGCCGGTCCTTGGTGGCGACCAGCTCGGCCTCGCCCGCGTCTCCCTCGGCTAGCGTCGCGAGGATGCGGTCCCGCAGTGCACCGCTCTTCGCCAGCGTCTTCACCTGCGCGACGACAGCGGCCTCGACGTCGTTCGCGTTGAGTAGGCCGGTCGGGCAGCGCAGCCCCTCCTGCGACGCGCGGCAGCGGTAGTAGCGGTAGCGCTGCTTCTTGTGGTTGTAGGCGTGGCTCGTGGTCATCGCCGCGTCGCAGGGCAGGCAGCGAAGCAGCCCCGTCAGCAGTGACTCACTCCGTCGCGGGCGGCGCGTGCCGGCGCCGGCCGCACGCAGGTCGAGGGTGCGCTGCACGCGCTCGAAGACGTCGGGGTCGATGATGGGCTCGTGCTCGCCGAGGAAAAGGTCATCATTGTGGCGGACCTTGCCGACGTAGAGCGGGTTGCGGAGCAGCCGGTGGACGGCGTTCTTGTTGAAGGGGCGCCCGCGGGTCGTGCCGTCCTCGGCGACGCGCGTCCGCAGCGTGAGCCCGCGCGCATTGAGCCGCTGCGCCGTGAGCGCGATCGACAGGGTGCGCTCATAGAGCTCGAAGACCAGCTTCACGATGGCGGCCTCCTCGGGCACGACCTCGAGCGCGCGGCGCTGGCGGTCGACGCGGTAGCCGAGCACCAAGGGGCCGCCGGTCCACTTCCCCCGGCGCTTGGCGGCGGCGATCTTGTCGCGGGTGCGCTCGCTGATCAGCTCCCGCTCGAACTGCGCGAACGAGAGCAGGATGTGAAGCACGAGCCGGCCCATCGACGTCGAGGTATCGAAGTGCTGCGTGATGCTCACGAAGGCGACGCGGCGCTTCTCGAAGCGCTCGACCAGCCGCGCGAAGTCGAGCAGCGAGCGGCTGAGCCGGTCGACCTTGTAGACCATGACCGTGTCGACCTCGCCGCGCTCGATGTCGTCCATGAGCCGCGTGAGCGCCGGGCGCTCGAGGTTGCCGCCCGTGAAGCCGCCGTCGTCGTAGCGCGTGGGCAGCGCCTTCCAGCCCTGGGCGGCCTGGCTCTTGATGAAGTGCTCGGCCGCCTCGCGCTGCGCGTCGAGCGTGTTGAAGTCGGAGTCCAGCCCCTCGGTCGTCGACTTGCGCGTGTAGATGGCGCAGCGGACGACCTTCGGCTCCTTCACGAGGGCCGAGCTCATGCCGCCCCCTTCACGCCGACCTTGAAGAACAAGAAGCCGTTCCAGCGCGACCCGGCGATCTTGGTGGCGAGCGTCGAGAGGCTCGCGAAGCGCTCGCCGCGGTACTCGAAGCCCTCGGTCAGCACGCGCACCTCGTGGACCTCGCCGCGGAACTCGCGGCGCAGCACGGTGCCCACGGGAGGGAGGCGCGAGTCGCGGGCGCCGGTTTCGACGATGCTCACGCTCGCCACGTTCCGCGGTGGCCGGCGGCGCACGGGCGCCTTGTCCGCGAGCTCGACGGCGCGGGCCTTGGCCCTCGGCGAGAGGCCGCCGTAGCGCTGCTCCTGCATTCGGTAGGCGATGCGTTTGAAGAGATAGTCCTTGTTGCGGCTGGTGCTCTCCTCGCCGAAGACGGCGAGGTAGCGCTCGCGCAGCGCGGAGACGGGCAGCTCGCGCAGGGCGAGAATCTCGCGGATGAGCGGGTCGGCGGGCGTGTCGTTCATTGGGTGGTCTTCTCCTGGTTCGAGGCCGCGCCCATGACGGCTTCTGTCGCGCGAACTGGCAAGGCGTCGTTCTCGCGTTCAACAGTGCCGAGTTCGTGCGGGATGTCGGCGCCGAGCACGCGGCGCACGCCGCGCGCGAGGACGGCGGCGGCGATGCCGAGCCGGCGTTCGTAGTCCGTGGTGGCCATGCGGGATGCAAAGGCACCGCGCCCGGTGAACAGGGGACAAGCGACCGCGATCGGTCCGCCTGCGTGCGCACCTGTCCCCCGCTCGTTCGCGCCGTGGCTTTGCCTGTCCGGAGATCGCCGCGTGGACCAGAGTACCTTCGACCAGCTCGTCGCCGACGTGAAGGCGCGGACGGACGTCGTCGCCGTCGTCCGCCGGCACGTCGAGCTGCGCGAGAGCGGGAACCACTACGTCGGCCGCTCCCTCAAGAACCCCGACACGACCCCGTCGCTCGTGGTCTGGCCCGACACGCAGAAGTGGCGCGACTACTCGGGCGGTGGTTCGGGCGGCGGCGACGTGTTCGCGTTCGTGCAGTACGCCCGCGGCGTCCCCTTCATGCTGGCGCTCCGCGAGCTGGCCGCCGACGCGGGCGTGCCGGTCCCGGGCACCTCGAACGCCGACCTCGAGCGGCTCCGCGAACGGCAGCGTCTCGAAGAGCTGCTGACCGCCGCCGCCCGCTACTACCACCAGCAGCTCCGGGAGCCGATGCGCTGGGACCTCGAGCGGGAGCGCGGCTACACCGAGGCCACCATCGATAAGTGCTGCCTGGGCTTCGGCGCGGGCGACCTGTGGGGGCACCTCGGCGAGCTCGGTGCAACGGACGACGAGCGCCTCTCGACCGGCCTCTTCGTGCCGCTCGGAACAGGCCGTCGTGCGGAGTTCTTCGCCAACCGCCTCGTGTTCCCGTACTGGCGCGGCGGGCGGGTCGTCTACCTCATCGGCCGGCGCACCTCGGCCTCGACCGACGCTGAGTGGGACGCTGCGAAGTACCGCAAGCTGCCGGTGCGCTCCGAGAAGCACCCGTACATCTCGGCGCTCATCACGAACGACTACTTCTTCGGGGAGGACGACGCGAACAGCGACTGGGTGCTGCTCATCACCGAGGGCATCGCCGACGCCATTGCGGCGCAGCAGGCGGGCTTCAAGTGCCTGTCCCCGGTCACGACGACGTTCCGGGCGCAGGACCACGAGAAGCTGGTCCGCCTCACCGCGAAGGCCAAGCGCGTCGTCATCGTCAACGACAGCGAGGACAGCGGCGCGGGCGAGCGGGGCGCGCTCGAGACTGCGAGGGTGCTGCACGCGGCCGGCCGCGACGTGCGCCTCGCCACGATCCCGAGGCCCGAGGGTGTGGCGAAGATCGACGTCAACGACGTCGTTCGTGCGCACGGCGCCGAGGGGCTGCGTGCCGTGGTCGACGCGGCGAAGTCGCTGCCGACCTTCTTGGTCGAGCGCATCCCGAAGAATATCGACCGCCGGGAGCTGGTCGGTGCGCTGCGGCCCGTGGTCGAGGCGATGCAGCGGCAGTCGCCCATCGAGCAGAGCGAGCTGAAGGCCGTCATCGGCGCGCAGTTCTCGCTCGCCAAGCGCGAGCTGAACCAGCAGCTCGCCGTCCTCGATCGTGAGCTGCGGCGCGATCGGGCACGCGAACACGCCGACAAGCCGGTGGGCGCTAAGCCCGGCATCATCGTCAACGACCGTCAGCGCAGCGAGCTCATAGAGCAGAGCAGCGCCGTCCTCACGGCCGCGAACGCCGCGCGCATCGACGAGGCGAAGGGAGCCGTGCCGGTGGGTCTGCCGCTCCTGTTCGTGCGGGGTGGCCGGGTCGTCGGGCTTCTGCGCGACAAGGAGGGCGAGGTGCCGAGGATGAACGACCTCAACGCCACCGAGATGTACGGGCTCCTGGTCCGTTACGCCGACTGGCTCAGGCGGCGCGCCACCGAAGATGGCGTCACGTACGACGCCACGACGCCGCCGTTCGATGTGCCGCAGGACCTGCTCGCGTTCCCGCCGAAGGCGCTCTCGTCGCTCGACGCCGTCGTGTCGACGCCGGTCTTCGCGCGCGATGGCTCGCTGGTCTCGACACCGGGCCACCACGCGAGCGAGTCGCTCTGGCTGCACCTCGATCCCTCGCTGGGGGAGCTCCACGTGCCCGAGTCGCCGACCGCAGCAGACGTCGCCGGAGCGCGGGGCCTGCTCCTCGAGAACCTCTTGTTCGACTTCCCGTTCGTCGACCCCAGCGACCGCACGCACATGATCGCCGCGCTGCTCTTGCCGTTCGCACGGCGGCTCGTCACGGGCTGCACCCCGCTGCACGTCATCGAGGCGCCGACGCCGGGCTCCGGCAAGGGCCTGCTCACCAACCTCCTCGGCATCATCGCGACCGGCGCGGTCTGCAACGGCTGCACGCTGCCCGGCGAGGAGGAGGAGGTCCGCAAGAAGCTCAGCGCCGAGCTGGCGATGGGGCGGCCCATCGTGCTCCTCGACAACCTCCCCGAGAAGCGCGTCACCGACAGCGCGACGCTCGCCTCGGTGCTGACGGCCGAGACGTGGACCGACCGGCTTCTCGGCGCGACGCGCATGCTGACCCTGCCGAACCGCGCGGTCTGGCTGTGCTCCGCGAACAACCCGCGCTTCTCGCTCGAGCTGGTCCGGCGGTCGGTACGCATCCGCATCGACCCGAAGCAGGACATGCCGTGGCACCGCTCGGGCTTTCGGCACGACCCCGTCCTGGACTGGGCGCGCGACAACCGACCGAAGCTCGTACGCGCGCTCCTGACGTTGATTCGGGCCTGGGTCGCAGCCGGCCGGCCCGCGGGCACGAAGAGCCTCGGCAGCTTCGAGTCGTGGGCGCGCGTGATGGGCGGCGTCCTCGAGGTCGCGGGTATCGAGGGGTTCCTCGCCAACTCGACCGCCTTCTACGCCGAGGCCGACGAGGAGGGCGAGGCGTGGCGCGCCTTCACGCGGGCTTGGTGGGAGAAGTTCGGGCCGACGCCGGTCCGCGTCCTCGATCTCAACGAGCTGTGCGACGTGCACGAGCTGCTCGTCCGCGAGCGCGGAGACGGCCCAGCAAGGTCGCAGCAGACGAAGCTCGGCAACCTGCTGCGCGCCAAGCGCGACCGCGTCTTCGGCGAGCTGCGCATCGGCCTCGCCCACGACGGCGGGCACAAGGGCAAGCTCTACGCGCTCTCCACCATGAAGGCCGAGCCGGCGGCAGCACCGAGCAGTGCCGAGGCCGGAGAGCGCGGCGGCTTCGTGGACCCGTGGGCCGACGACGCGCCTGCTGTCACGCCGGGGAACCTCGAGAGCGAAACGGGAACCTTCGGGGAACGTTCGACGGGCCACGTTCCCTCAGAGAAAGCCTCGGTCTCTCCATGAGTTACGGACCCGCGGGGAACCTCGGGAACCTGCTCGCCTCCTCTACGCGCGAGGACGGCGAGATTTCTTTCAGCGCGGACGAGGAGAAAAATATGTCTACGCATAGGGCCGGAGAGGGGCGTCCAGGTTCCCGAGGTTCCCCAACCACAAGAAAGCTCCCTGATGTCGACAGGTTCGCGCCGGGAACCTCGCCCGGGAACCCCTCGGGGAACCTCGAGCACGTTCCCGCGACGGTCGGCGGTCTCCGCGTTCCGACCACACCGATCTTCGACGCCGCGTTCGTGAACGAGCTCATGCACGCGCTCCGGGGCGCCGTCCTCCAGGCTCTTCGCAAGGCGCTCCTGCCCGACCACCGCTGCGTGCTCGCGGGCCATCTGCGCGAGGCGCTGTACTGGAGGTCGAAGCGCGGCGTGATCGAGTACGCCCGCTGCGAGCCTCTGTTCGTGCTCTCGGGCGACAGGCGCTGGCCGCTCATCGTGCGGCTGACGATCAACCAGGGCCTCTCGGGCGTGCACGGCAGCATCTTCGCTCGGCGCCTGCGCAGACCCGGCGACAGCGTGTGGCGCGAGCCGGGCTGGGACTTCGAGCTCTTGGCGCTGCCCCACGAGGTGCTGGCCTACGTGCCGTACCTCCAAGGCGTCATCCGGCAGCACGAGGGCAACGACGAGCCCGCCGTCCCGCCGCCGTTCGCGACGAAGTTCATCGAGAACGCCGGCAGCACCTGGGCGGCGAGCCACGGCGCGTGGCTGCTCAGCGAGAGCAGCCCGTTCTGCGGGTGCGCGGTCCCCTCGCCGCAGAGCGCGAGGCTTTGAACGGGCAGCGAAGGAGCGCACCACGATGACCGACACGATCCCGACGAACGCCGCGCCATCGACGAACGCCGACCTCGGCGCGGTCACCTGGCACCCCTCGGTGGTGAAGCTGCGCGAGCTGTTCTTCGACGTGTTCTCGTTCGAGCTGCAGCGCTTCACCGCGCTCGGGGACGGCGCCTCGTTCCTCTGCTGGTGCCCGAAGGACGGCAGCATCGCGTGGGTGCGCCTCGACCTGTTCGCGAAGCCGACTCGAGACAACCCGAGGCAGCTCGTCCTTCGCGTGGTCATCAACAAGGGGCCCGTCGATGACGTCGCCAACGTCGCGCGTCGGCGTGGGCTGCTCGTCGAGAACGAGCCGTGGCGCAGCCCGAGCTGGGCGCTCGAGGCGTTCGTGACGCTCGACGAGCTGCTCGGCTCCGCGCCGTTCCTCGCGAGCCTGGTCCGCACGCACGAGAAGAACGACGCCTCGCTGGTCATCGCCGCACCCTTCAAGACGGTGCTCGCGTCGGGCGCTGCGCTGACCTGGGACGTGGTGGCCAGCGAGGCCGCGTGGGCGGCGGTCGAACCGCATGTCCCGGCTCGGAGCGAGCCCACGTGAGCCCTTCGATGAGCAAGTTCGCCGAGCGCGCCGCCGAGTGGCTCGAGGATCCCCCCGAGCCGCAGATCGAGGCGACCTTCGAAGAGCGCTACGCCGCACTCTTGTTCCGCGCGTTCCTCGCAGCACTCGCCATCCGGCTTCAGCGGCCCACTGCACGCATCACGCCGCGGAGTCTCTGCTGGCGCGCGAAGAGCGGTCGCATCGAGCACGTCACCTGCGAGCCGTACTTCTGCCCGTCCGAGGAATCGCCGCAGCACCCGCTCCTCGTGCGCGTGCTCGTCAACAAGCTCGCGGTCGGCCTCGTCAGCGAGGTGGACGCCGTCGCGGCCGCGGTCGCCCATGAGAACGGCCTCGTCGAGGAGGGCGACGAGCCCTGTCGGGCGCCACGATGGTCGCTCGAGCTCGCCGTCTTCCCCGGCGAGCTGCTCCGCTTCGCGTCGTACGTCGCCGACCTCGTGCGCGCCTCCGAGCGAGACGAGAACGAGGGCGCGGTCGAGCCGCCGAGCCCAGCGGAGGTCCTCGTCGAGTCCGAGGGGCTTCACGGCACGCGCGCGCTCTACGTGTGGAGCGAACGCGCGTGGGACTACTTCGCGGACCGCGTGTGGATGGACGAGATCGTCCCCTCGAACTCGCACTTCATGGCTTTGCGAGAACAGCGAAGGAGCGCACGACGATGACCGACACCACCCAGGAGAACACCGAACAGACGGCGAAGAAGCTGGGCCGCCCTCGCAAGACCGACCCACAGCGCGTCGACTACCACCAGCTCGACACGCTGCTCGTCATGGGCGAGATGCGCGTCGACGCCGAGCGCGGCCCGGTGACCGAGTACCCGTCGTACCGCGAGCTCGCCAAGCGCTTCGGCATCAGCCACAGCCTCGTCGCGGCGTACTCGTCGCGGCACAACTGCCTGCGCCGTCGCGAGGCGGCCTCGGAGAAGATCCGCAAGGTCACCGACGAGAAGGTCATCGCTCGGCGGGGCACGGCACTGGCCGAGGCCAAGGAGCGCATCCTCGCCATCATCGACCGCTTCCTCGAGGAGTTCGGCAAGGCGCTCGAGGAGGGCCGCGTGCGCGTTGACAGCGTCACCGACCTCAACATCATGGTGCGCCTGCGCGAGTTCCTGCAGGGTGGCCCCGACTCGCGGCAGGAGGTACGCGGCATGCCGTCGCTCGAGGAGCTGTCCCGTCGCTACGCCGAGGCGCAGCGGCGCGAGAGGGAGGAAGGGCCGAACGCGGGCGGCGTCGTTCGCCGCGAGCGCGACATCGCCTCTGACCGCGCACTGCTCGCGCAGCCCCCGGCCGCGGCCTTCGCGAACGGCTCTGCCGAACTGCACGGTCACATCGAGGATGATCTCGACGATGACGACGAGCTCGCGCTCGACGCCCACGACGATGGCGACACCGACACCGCCGCTTCCGGTTGAAAGCGGCCATCTTCGGCGCGAGCAGGCGCGGGTTCTCGCGGCTTGGCGCGCGTGACGGAGCCGGAACGAGCAGAGGCCGATGGCCGCTTTCCGAGCGTACGCCGTCGTGACGAGCGCCGATCGGCCGACGCCGCGCGACGACGATGGCCCCCCCGGGGGGAGGGTCAATTTTCGTGGCGCCGCCCGCGCCGGGAAGAGTGCCCGGGGCCCCTTCCGATAGAGGTCGATTCGAGGAAGTGACCAGGACCCGCGCGCCGAAGTGAGCGTTCAGAGACACCGGTCACGGCGAGCGCCCTGGTCACTTTCGACATGCAAGTAGCTCGCGGGCCGTCCTCCGGCCTCAGCAGCGGAGCTGTTCGACGGCGCGCGCGAGGTCGTCGTCGCTCGGGTGCGTGTAGACCATCGTGGTGACGACGCTCCGGTGCCGGGCGAAGCGCTGGGTCAGTCGCAGGTCCTTCGACAGCGCGTAGACCGAGCTGCACGCCGTGTGGCGAAGCGCATGCAGGCTCACGTGACGCTCGAAGCCCGCGCGCTCCTGCCAGACCGCGAAGGCGTGCCGGAGCTGCCGCGTCGAGAGCCGCGTGCCTCGCTGACTCACGAAGAGCGGGGCGCCGCGGTCGAGGCTCTCGCCGTCGCCGCCCTTCCACGTCCAGAGCTTCTCGAGCTTGGCGCGGAGCCCCTCGGGGAGCAGCACCTCCTGGCCGTCGTCGTCGCCGCGTCCGTCACCCTTGAACACGCGCAGCACGAGGCGACGCCGCACGCGCCCGGCGTCGTCGAACACATCGCCGACGTCGAGCGCGACCAGCTCGTGCGTCCGCAGCCCGGTGCCGAGCGCCATCGCGAAGAGGACGTGGTCACGCCAGCCGGAGCGGTGCTCGCCCGTCACGCGCAGGAGCGCCTTCTGCTCGCGCTCGGTCAGCGTGCGCGGGGCTCGGCGGATCGACTCGACGTACGCAGCCATGCGGGCATGACGGCTTCCTTCCGCCCTGAAGGCAAGGCCGGCCGGAGCGGGAGCCAGCGGGAGCTCGTTCTTCGCCGACCTCGCAGATACGCCTTGATGGTCGCGCGAACGGAAGCCTGTATCGGACACGTGCGGGGCGCTCCCGCGACGGAGGACGAGCATGGCCAAGACCATCGGCACCATCACCACCTACGACGGCGACGAGCATGCGTGCCTCCGCGGCCACAAGGTCCGCGTCGTCGCCGTGCTGGCGCGCGCCGCCGCGGCGGACTTCGATCCCGACCGCGACGGCCGCGTGCTCCGCGACGACGATGCGATCGAACGCGCAGGGGGCGTGACCGCCGCCGACCGCATCGAGGTCCAGCCCTGGCTCGAGCGAGAGCAGCGCTGGAGCTTCGTCACGAGCGACCCGCGCGCGATCGACCTCGCGTGCTTCCGCCACCTCTTGAAGACCCCCTGACCAGACCCGCCCGGTGACCACGCCGGGTGGTCCGGCGGCGGCGCCGGGCACCACCGCAAAGGAGCCCGACATGACCAGCACCACCCGCCGCACCCTCGAGTCACTCTCCAAGCTGCGCCTCCCCGAGCTGCAGGCCCGGTTCGCCGAGATCGTCGGCGAGCCCACACGCTCGCCGAACAAGACGTTCTTGCAGCGCCGGATCCGCGAGGCGCTCGAAGCCCGCGAGCAGCAGACGAACGCGGAGCCGACGACACCGGCGACCACGACAACGGAGCCGGGCCCGAAGGTGAAGCTGACCAAGCTTTCGGTCGCCGAGCTCCAGGCGATGTACTGCGAGATCGTCGGGCGCGAGACCCGGTCCTCGAACTCGGCGTACCTGGTGTGGAAGCTGAGGCAGGCGCAGAAGGGTCGCGTCCGCGTCGGACCGATCGAGCGTCGCGCGCCCGGCGAGGCCGCCGACATCAAGGTCCTGCCGCTCCGCATGACCGCCGCCGAGGTCGAGGCCCTCGATGAGGCGTGGCGCCGGCTCGGCTTCAAGAGCCGGACGGCGATGATCCGCAAGGCGATCGAGGGGATGCTCGGCTGACTGTGATGCAGGCGGCCGTGCCAGTATCATGGCCAGCCATCGGTCGTTGGCCGAGGAGCATCCATGCAGAAGGTCGCCGCGTACATTCTGGAGCGCACCGAGGATCTTCAGTGGCCAGATGCCAGGAAGGCCGAGGGTGACCGCCTACGGGCGGTCATCGAGGCGTGGCTCAAGAGCAAGGGGGCATCGTCCGTTGACGGCACCGGCACCTACGCCGCAGTCGACGGCAGCGACGCCAGCTACCAGGTCACGACGGTCGCCGATGGCGAGCGCTCGTGGAGGATGTTCGAGCTCTCCGAGGTCACCCCGGAGGGGCGCAAGTTCGTCACGTCGGTCTCCGTGACGGTCGGCCACAAGAACGTCGTCGTCTTCGTCACGATGGAGGTCGGGTCCGTGGCGACCTCGATCACGCGCATCGAGGTCGACCCCAAATGCCCGAAGGTCGTTCGCGCTCTTCTTGCTCAACCGGGCGGGTGGTTTCACGGAGCGTCACGCTTGCGCGGCCTTTCGCAGGTGGATGGCTTCGACGCTGGGGAGGCACTCGCACTCGAGATCCAGAACGAGGAGCGCACGATCCCGTTCGTCGTCGTGTCACGCGTGCTCGGCACGACTGCGTTGCCGAAGCTCGACGAGAAGCTGGCGCATGACCTAGCCGGCGTCGCCAACGTCTACAGCATCGACGAGGACGCCTCCTGGGCACTCACGGACGTGCTCCGCAAGCCCCTCTCCACCTACGGGGGAGCTGTTCGGATCTACTGGCCTCGCCTGGCCGGCAACGACGATCCCTTCCGCCATCAGCTTTGGACTGCGACGCGGCTCCAGAGCATCGAAGCCGACCCGAAGATCGCCCTCGAGCGAATCCGACGGCAGGTGCGTACGATCGTCATGCGGGCGTCGGCAGCGAGCGTCGTGCGGCCCAGCGAGATCGACGAGATTCGGGGGGCGGCAGCGCGTTCGGAGTACGCCGCGTTGCAGGCGAAGGCGAGTGCGCTCGAAGACCTCAAGGCGAAGGCAAGCTCGCTCGCGGACTTCAAGGACATCGCCGACTCCTACGCCGCCGACAACGACAAGCTTCGGCACGAACTCGCGGCTCGCGATACCGAACTCGATCAACTCCGAGATGAGGTGCAGCGGCTCGAGGCCGACAAGCAAGCCCTGATCTTCCAACTCGGGCAGGCGAAGGCCACCTCCGAGGCTGCCGAGGTCGAGCCCGACGCACCGGAGCAGGACGAGGCCGATCAGCCACCGACGCCCGGCGAGGTGCGGTTCTACAAGAAGACGCACTCGAAGCCGGCGTACGACGTCCTCGTGCGTGTGGCTGACTGCGGGCACACCGCATGGCAGGGCGCGGCGAAAGCCGACAAGGCCAAGAAGGGCCTGGCGCGACTGCTGGGCGACGATCGCGAGTGGAAGAGCCTGCAGCACTGCGGGTCGTGCACCGGTGGCGGGATGTGGAAGGTTCAGTGGTAGACGGCGCGCAGGAGCCGCGTTTACCCGCCGGTCGCTGAGTAAAACGCCCTGCGCCGCACGAGCCCGATTCTCCTGGAGAAGAGCCCGCCGAGAACCCCCTCGGCCACGCCCGCGACCATCTCGACGCCGCCGCTCACGTTCTCTTCGCGCACGACGGAGAACGCCGCGCGCCCTCGCTCACGCCGCGTATCCCCGCGTCGTTCCGCCAGAAATGCAGAACCCCGAGAAGCTCGCGCCGCTCGGGGTTCCGTTTACCTGCTGGTCGCCCTTCTTGGCGCGACTCGAAAATGGCTCCAGCTGCTGGACTCGAACCAGCGACCCGGCGGTTAACAGCCGCCTGCTCTACCAACTGAGCTAAGCTGGAAAATGGAGACGGAGAAGTACCCAGCCACTGCCCCGACGTCAAGCGGGTTGGAAGGATCTTCGGACGGCGGCGGTTCAGGCCTGCGATGCTTCGTTCGCGGCTTCGGTCGGTCCTTCTCGTTCTTCTCGCGCTTGGCCTCTTTGGGTGCGATGAGGCTACGAAGAGCGTTGCGCGGGAGCGGCTTGCTGAGGGCAGCGTCGAGATCGTGCGGGGGGCGGTGGAGCTGCGGTATGTCCAGAATGACGACATCGCGTTCAGCGCGTTTCGGCAGCTTGGGGTCGCGCATTCGCCGGCGTTTCTTGCGGTGCTCGCGCTCGTCGGGATCATCGGGGCGGTCGGGCTCGCGATCGCGTCGACGCGGTGGTGTGCGCGGGTTGGGCTTGCGCTCGTGATCGGTGGGGCGCTCGGGAACTTTGCGGACCGCGTCGCGCGTGGGTACGTCGTGGACTTCATCCACGTGCACGGGTGGCCCGTGTTCAACGTCGCCGACATCGCCGTCGTCGTCGGGGTCGGCGTGCTGCTCCTCTCGCGGATGCGGAAGGAGAAGGAGGCGCCCCCGTCTACGGTCGCCTGAGCGGATGCGGAGGCGGCGGGCCCGCGTCGGCGCGTGGGGTGATGGCGACGCCTGCCTCTGCGTGCGCTTCGCCGATGGCGGCGATCGTCGCGGCGGAGGTGCGGACGTCGACGCGCTCGGTCTCGATCTTCTGCGTCGCCGCCTCGATGACGGCGAGCTTCGACTCGATCGTCGCCTTCGCGCTCGGCGATGCGTTCGGCGCGCCCAGGCGGAGGGCGCGCTCCGTCTCGCGCCAGATCGCGAGGGCGCCCTCGAGCGCGCGCGGCATGCCCGCGCCGTAGGCGCCGCCGGGGCCCTCGCGGCGCGCGAGATCGCGCTGCACGCACGCCGAGTGGTCGGGCGTCAGCTCGGGCGGCAGCTTCGACGCGTCATCCGTCGCGACGAGCCAGTACGTCGGGCACGCCCCCGGCACCGCGCTCACCACCGCGCGCAGGGCCGGACGCGTGCTCTCCGCGTCGTGCTTTCGTCCCACCGCCGGCGCGGCCTCCGCCATCTTCTTCGCGACCGCGAGGCGGAGCGCGTCGTGGCCGGTGCCCTTGCCGTCGCGGAGATCGGCGAGCCATGTGTCGACCCGGGGCAGCGCGTCGCCGCGGCCGTCGCGCGCGAGCACGAGCGCCGCCGTCGCCGCGCCCGCGTGGTCGGGCGGATTCGCGACGAAGCCCGCCTTCGAGCCGAGCGCGTTCGCGATGGAGGAGAGGCACGAAGGTGGGTACGCGCCGTCCGCGGCGGGCGGCGGCTGCTCCGTGCACGCCGGCGCCTCCTTCACCGCCTCGCGGAGGGCCGCGTCGTCGCCGCTCGCGAGCGCGTCGCGGAGCGCCTCGATCTTCGCCATCGGCCCGGCCTTGCAACCGACGATGAGGAGGGCAGGGAAGAGGATGCGCCGCACCACGAGCGAGCAGCATACCGCGGCCACGATGGGATTCGCGTACGCGCGACGAACCGCGCGACTGCGCGGGCCGCGGGCCGCGGGCGAGATGGAGCCGCGTTAGCGCCGGCGGCGGAGACCGGCAAGGACCGCGGCGGCGAGGAGCGCAAAGAACGCCGACGGCGGCGTCGCCACGCCGAGGGCGCCGATGGTGCAGCTCTCGTCCGAGCCCGAACCCGAGCCCGAGCCCGAGCTCGGTGGCGCGCCGGAAGGGGACGCCGTCGCGCCGCCGCCGGTTGCGATCCGCGGCCCCGAGCAGGAGAGATCGACGTCGATCTCCATCGGCGATAGCGCCGGCGCGCCGTCGATCGCGGCGGTGACGCGGACGTGATGTTTGCCGAGCGTCGTCCCGTGCTGGACGACGTGCGGGCCGGCGTCGCCGCACACGGAGAAGACGGTGAGCGCCCTGGTCCCCGCCGCGTCACCGATCGGACCGACGAGCGACGAGGGCCCGGTCCACGATGCGCCGTCGACCTCGACCTGCCAGCGGACGAGCGAGAGGAACGGAGCGAGCTCCGCGCTCGTGACCACCGAGAGCTGCGCCGTCGCCGCTTCGACCGGCTCGACGCACGAGCCGCGCTGGGTGGCGACCTCCACCGACGCCACGCCCGTCGTCGCGCGAAGCTCTCCGGCGACGGCGGGGAACGGCGACGCGGCGGTGACTTGAAAGGAGAGCGACTGGCGTGGAAGGCTCGCGCACGACGCGTACCTCAGCGTGTGCGTTCCGAGCGCGAGCTGTTGCTCCGGGGCGAGCAGGAAGCCGCCGCCATAGGGCTCCTTCCTCGTCGCGACGAGGGCGTCGGCGCCGTCGAAGAGCTCGAGCGGCTCCTCGGTGCTCGCCCACGGCGCAGGCGGTGGCACATAGAGAAAACCCGGCGCGTTCGCAGGGACGCTCGCGCCGTCCTCCGGGAGGAGATGCATCATCGGGCAGGCCAGGCTGCACGCCGCCGCCTCCTGCTCCGTCACCGCAACGAAGCACGCGAGCGCCATGACGCCGGTGACGAGACGACGAACCATTTTCGCGAGCTTACACGGAATCAGCGAAACCGCATCGACTGAGGGGTCCAGCCTAGCAGCCGGCGACGAGGAGGGCAGCGAGCGCGATCTCGAGTCAGCGCCGGCGGCGGAGAACGCCGAGGGCGGCGACGAGGAGCGCAACGAACGCCGGCGCCGGCGTCGCCGCGCCAAGGACGCCGACGGTGCAGCCCTCGTCCGAGCCCGAGCTCGAGCCCGAGCTCGAGCCCGGCGCCGCAGCGGAGGGCGCCGCGGGCACTGCGGGCACGGCGGGCGCCGCGGGCACTGCGGGCGCCGGGGCCGCGGGCGCCGGCATCGCGGGGGCCGTCACTCCGCCGCCGGTCGTGATTCGCGGTCCGGAGCAGGAGAGGTCGACGTCGATGTCCATCGGCGGTAGCGCCGGCGCGGCGGTGAGCGTGGCGGTGACGCGGACGCGATGTTTGCCGAGCGTCGTCCCGTGCTGGACGATGTCCGCGCCGGCGTCACCGCACACCGAGAAGACGGTGAGCGCGCCGAGTCCCGCCGCGTCGCCGATCGGACCTGCGAGCGACGTGGGGCCGATCCACGACGCGCCGTCGACCTCGACCTGCCAGCGAACGAGCGAGAGGAACGGAGCGAGCTCCGCGCTCGCGACCACCGTGAGCTGCGCCGTCGCGGCGTCGACGGTTTCGGTGCACGAGCCGCTCCGCGTGGCGACGTCCACCGACGCCACGCCCGTCGTCGCGCGAAGCTCTCCGGCGACGGCGGGGAACGGCGCTGCGGCGGTGACTCGAAAGGAGCGCGACTCGCGGGGAGAGCCCGCGCACGTCGCGTACCTCAGCGTGTGCGCTCCGAGCGCGAGCTCTCGCTCTGGGACGAGCAGGTTGCCGCTCCCGAAGGGCTCCTCCCTCGTCGCGACGCGGGCGCCGGCGCCGTCGAAGAGCTCGAGCGGCTCGGTGCTCACGTAGAAGAAGCCCGGCGCGTTCGCAGGGACGCTCGCGCCGTCCTCCGGGAGGAGGCGCGTAGCCGGGCAGGCCGGCGGACCGCACGCCGCCGCGTCGTGCTCCGCTACCGCAACGAAGCACGCGGCGGCGGCGACGACGCAGCGCCGAAACGCGATGGCCATCGAATGAGATTACACGGAATCGACGGAAAGCGCTGCGCGTCAGACCGTCGCGAAGCCGGCGTCCGGGATCTCGAGCGGGGACTTGTCTTCCTCCGCGAGGAGCTGCGCCTTGTGCTCGACGCCGGGGAGGACGTTGCGTGCAAAGTACAAGGCCGCGGCGACCTTGCCGGCGTAGAAGGCCTCGTCGGGGTGGCCGGCGGCGACCTTCCCCTTCGCCGCGTCGGCGACGACGGCGCCCTGGAGGAGGAGCCACGCGACCGTGAGCTCGCTCATCATCTCGCAGAAACGGTTCGCCGAGAGCGGGACCAGGCCGAGCTGGCCGGACTGGAACCACATGAGGAGGCGCATCGCGGTGCCGGCGAGGGCCTCCTGCGCCGCGCCGAGCTTCTTCACCGCGCCGCCGAGCGTGGCGTGGCCCGACTGCTCCGCCACGAACTTCTGGATGTCGCCGAGGAAGGCCTGGAGGTTCGCGCCGCCGGCCTGACCGAGCTTGCGGCCGACGAGGTCCATCGCCTGGATGTGGTTCGTGCCCTCGTAGATCGAGAAGATCTTCGCGTCGCGCGCGTACTGCTCGACCGGGTAGTCGCGCGTGAAGCCCGCGCCGCCATACGTCTGGATCGCCGTCTCGCAGACGCGGAAGCCCTGGTCCGAGCCGTAGGCCTTGAGGAGCGGGACGAGGAGATCGACCTGACCCTGGTGGTAGGCGAAGAGCTTCTCGTCCTTGCCCGCGTTCAGGTCCGCGTTGTCCTGGTGCCAACAGAGCTTGATCGCGAGGGCGCGGATCCCCTCCACCTTCGACTTCATGTCGAGGAGCATGCGGCGCACGTCGGCGTGCTCGATGATCGGGACGCGCGGCGCGGTCGCGTCCTTCCAGTGCGTGATGCTCGAGCCCTGCTTGCGCTCCTTCGTGTACTCGAGCGCGTTGAGGTACGCGCTCGACGCGACGCTGATGCCCTGCACGCCGACGGAGATGCGCGCCGCGTTCATCAGCTTGAACATCTGCGGCATGCCCTGATTGAGCTTCTCTTCGCCGCCGACCGGCCAGCCGATGCACTTGCCGTGGTCGCCGAAGTTCAGGACGCACGTCGCGGAGCCGTTGATGCCCATCTTGTGCTCGAGCGCGCCGACGGAGACGTCGTTGGATTCGCCGAGCGCGCCGTCCGCGCCGGCGCGGACCTTCGGGACGATGAAGAGCGTCAGGCCCTTCGTGCCCGGCGGCGCGCCCTCCACCCGCGCGAGCACGAGGTGGATGACGTTCTCCGCGAGGTCGTGGTCGCCGCCCGAGATGAAGATCTTCGTGCCGCGGATCTCGTAGCTGCCGTCCGGGTTGCGCTTCGCCGTCGTCTTCGACGAGCCGACGTCCGTGCCGGCGTGCGGCTCGGTGAGGCACATCGTGCCGCCCCACTTCCCGGTGAACATGCTCTCGCAGTACTGCTTCTTCTGCTCCGGCGTACCGAAGTGCTCGATGACCTCCGCCGCGCCGTACGCGAGGCCGGGGTACATGTTGAACGCGGTGTTGGAGCCGGAGAGGATCTCCTCGATCAGCACCTGCACGCTGCGTGGCGCGCCCGCGCCGCCGAGCTCGGGCGGGACGCCGATCGCCTTCCAGCCCGCTTCGTACAGCTTCGTCCACGCGTCCTTGAAGCCGGTCGGCGTGATGACCTTGCCGTCCTGGAGCTTGCAGCCCTCGATGTCGCCGACGACGTTGAGCGGCCCGAGCACGTCGCGCGCGAAGCGGTAGCACTCGTTCAGGGAGGTGCGGACCTCTTCTTCCCCCCACGCGTCGAACGGGGCCTTGCCGAGGAGCTCGCCGAGCTTGAACTGCTCGAAGAGGAGGAACATGAACTCGCGAAGGTCGGCTTTGTAGCGGTTGATCTTCTGGATCGGCTTCGTCACGTCTCGCTCCTCGATGGTAGGCCCCAGAAGCGGCCGCGAAAGCGGTCGCGAAGCGACCCGAGCGCTTCGCGCGAGGGCCGTGTCTGGGGTGGGGGTGTCGGGGGCGAAGCCCCCGACGTTGAGAGGGCCCCGTCTATGGATGGTGGGCCCCATGGTGCATCGCGTCAAGGCGAAACTGAATGACGATTCAGTGCGGCAGAGGTCGCGGCAGAGGTCGCGGCGCGCCTATTTCTTCTCGATCTTCTGCAGGACGTCGACGGCGAGCTTGTGCTCGCCCGAGCCCTTCTTCGCGCGCATCGCGAAGAGGCGCACCTCGCGCTCGGCGTCGGTGTGGGAGGGATCGAGCTGCACCGCGCGCGCGAAGTCGCGGAAGGCCGCGAAGACGTTGTTGAGCTTCTTCTGGACGAGGCCGCGGTAAAAGAGCGCGGGCACGCTCGTGCGGTCGACGTTCACCGCGCGATCCATCTTCACGAGCGCCATCTTCAGCTCGTCCTCCGACGCGTCGCCGGCGCGGACGTCGGACCACGCCTGGAGCGCGATCGCCTCCGAGTCGTCGGCGTCCATCGTGATGAGCTCCTGACAGAGCTTCGACACGACCTCGAAGCCCTTCGCCGCGAAGGCGGCGTCGATCTCCTTCTTGATGAGCGCGCGCGTCCGCGGCTCGTCCTTCGGACGGCGCGACGCGAGGTAGGCGCGCCGTCCTTCCGGATCGGTGAGCGTCTTCTGCGCTTGCGACATGTAGCTGAAGATCTTCGCGACGTCGCCGCGGACGGAGAAGAAGTCGGTGACGAGCTTGTCGGGGTGCCACGTCTTCGCGAGACGCATGTAAGATGCACGCACCGCCTCGGCCGACGCGCCGTCCGACAGGCCGAGGACCTGGAAGTAGTCCTCCTTGTCGATGTTCGCGGCGCGCGCGGCGATGCCCTCGAGGCCGAGCTCCGCCGGCGTGCGGATCGTGCCGAGCGACGACGTCGTCTTCGCCGCCGCGAGCGCGGCCGGGGAGAACGCCTGCGAGGGCGTCGCGATCGCCTTCGCGCTCGGCGGCCGGTAGGCCGGGATCTGCGTCGAGCTGATCGCGCCGGGGCTCCTCATCGGGACGGGGCCGCTCGGCATCGTGGCCGGGAGCGCGCCGGTCGACGGGTGCGTGCGCGCGCCCGAGGCCGACTCGATGTGCTTCGCGATGACGAGCAGGTACGCGAGGAGATCGACGTGGGCGGGGGTCAGCTCGGACGCGGCCTTCATCTCCGCGAGCGTCATCGGGCGGCCGCGCAGCATCTCGACGAGCGCCGTCTCTTGCGGCGGGAGCCGCGGCTTCACGTGCTTGTCGTCGGCGGGGATGACGCGGAGCTGGTTGTCGCCGATGCGCCGCACCGTCTCCGCGACGAAGCGGAGCGGGGGGTAGTCGCGGATGCCGCGCCACACCGGGCCGACGAGGTCGGTCGAGATCGCCGGGTCGACCGGCATGCGCGCGTCGTAGAACGCGTACGTCGTCGTCTCGTCGTCGAGCCCGAAGAGGTGATGCACCTTGCGGTGGATCTGCTCGACGAGGGCGAGGTCGCGCTGCTCGCGCGTGATCGCGCGGCGTGCGAGGAGCACCTCGCCGTGGAGCTGCTTCGTCTTCGAGATCTCGAGCAGCGTGGTGTCGAGGGTGGGGCGATCGATGAAGCCCAGCTCGTAGGCGACGACGCCGAAGAAGCCGCCGGAGACCATGCCGAGCGGCGTCGTCTCGACCGCGCTGATGCGGCCGCGCCAGAGGACGACGGTGGCGCGGCGCGCGTCGGTGGCGGAGAGCTCGAGGCGGCCGCTCAGGCGGCGGTTCCGCGCGTAGATCAGCGCGTGCGCGAGCGGGGTGTCGGAGAGCTTTCCCGTCGCGGACGGCGTCATGAGCCGGGAGATGCTAGCAGCAGGTGACGCCGACGCGAGTCAGAGCTCGGCGCGCACGAGGACGAACTTGTTGCAGAGCGCCTTGTCGGTCAGCTCTTTGTAGGCGCGCGCGCCGACCTCGCTCTTGAGGCCGCCGACGCGACTGTGCTCCGTCACGAGGAACAGCACCTTCGTGCCCTTCTCGCGCTCCTTCTTCATGAAGTTGGCGAACGTCGTGCCGGTCGAGACGAAGGCGGGGATGCGGTTGCCGGTGTAGAAGTTCTCGCCTTTCCAGTTCATCTGGTACGCGATGAGGCGCTCCTCCGGGCTCGCGCGGTTCCGGTAGTACGCCTCGATCAGCTCGTGCTGCCCCCAGTGCGGCGAGAGCGCCATCATGTAGACGTCGAGGCCCCAGACCGCCCAGAGCATCGCGAACGCCGCGAACGTGGTGACGAGGTGAGCGCGGTAACGTTTCACAGCGGCGAGGGCGGCCAGTGCGGCGCCGACGAACGTGAACGCGTTGAGGGCCGCGCTGAAGTCGAGCGTCTCGGGCCACGGCCGCTTGTAGTTGTACGTGAAGAGCTGGAGGAGGCGGATCGCGCCGGACCCGTCCGGCATGTCGATGCGGCGTGAGAGGTCGCGTCCGACGACGAGCGTGACGAGCGCCGCCGCGAACACCGCGGCGCCGATCATGAGCTGCTCGTGCTGGCGTCGCTGCGCTTCCGCCTCGTCTCCCACCTCCCACGCCGGCTCGGAGAGGAGAGCGCCGACGGATCGCACCACGAACGCGATGATGCCGATCCCGACCGCGATCGCGACGACGCCGAGCGCCGTCTGCGTCGTCGTGACCTCCTCGAACGGCTGCGGGACGGCTCCGTCCATCGGGCGGCGTCCGAAGATCGAGCCGCTCCAGAGCCGTGAGGCGCCGAAGACGAGGGCGGCCGCGCCCGCGGTGATGCCCGCGAGGTAGACCGCGAACGACCGTGGTCGCACGAACGGCACGCGCCCGAGCATGTCGTCGAGGAGGACGCCGACCAGCATCGCCGCCGGCGGGACGGCGGGGAAGATGTAGTGGTGGAACTTCGTCCCCATGAACGTGAAGAGGGCGAAGGCGAAGATGAACCACATCACGAGGAGGACGCTGGCGTCGCCGACGGCGAGGCCGCTGCCCTTCGTCTCGCGCGCGCCCTCCGGCTTGCCTCCCGTGATCGACTGCACGAAGCGGCCGATCGCGGAGTCGCTGCGGCGGAAGCCCCACAAGAGCCCGAACGGCACGAGGCCGGTCCACGGGAACGCGGCGTAGCCGAGCTGCCAGACGTAGTAGCGGATGCCCGTGTCGTCGCCCTCGTTCGTGTCGTGAACGTGGGAAAACGCGCGGTTGAACATGTCGTGGAAGATGAGGCGGTCCGTGAACGGCGAGCCGTGGCGGACGTACATCGCGACGTACCAGGGGAGCGCGACGCAGAAGATGACGAGGAAGCCGCTCACCATCTCGAAGCGGAGGATCTCGCCCCAGCGCTTCTTCGTCGCGACGTACGCGAACGCGCAGATGATGGGGAGGCCGAAGCCGGCGGGGCCCTTCGCCATCGTCGCGATCGCCGCGCAGAGCCACGCCATGATGTAGACGAGGCGACGGACGCGGCGCTCGCCCCAGTTCACGTAGAGCACGCCGCCGAGGACGCTCCCCCACACGATCGCCTGGAGCGCGGGCTCGAACGCGCCGAAGAAGCGGAGGTAGCCCTTCGCGCCCGGGTTCGACGGCGAGTACCACCAGGTCGCTTGCTTCGGCAGGCTCGCGGGGACGTGCGAGGCGCAGGCCTCGTTGCCGGGGAGGCCGCAGTTGCCGGCGGAGCCGCTCTTGAACTCGTCCCAGTGGACGCGGAAGCCCTTCGGCCCGTCGCCGAAGACGACGAGCTCGATGTTGCGCGAGAGGAGGTAGACGATCTGCGGGATCGCGCAGAGGAGCACCGCGCCGAAGACGAGGTGCCAGAGCGAGAAGCGGAGCTTGGCGCCGAAGACGTCGACCTCGTAGCACCGCGCGCGCGTCTCCTCGTCGGTGTTGAGGCCGTAGAGGAGGAGGCCCATCGCCGCCGTCATCGCCGCGACGAACGGCATGTCGGTCATCGTCTGGTGCGCGAGGAAGTACCAGTCCGGCATCGTCGCGAGGACGATCGCGCCGAGGAGCCCCGCGCGGCGGCCGAAGACCTTCGCGACACCCTTGTATAGTGCATACATCGCCCCGATCGTCATCAGGACGTTCGGCGTGCGCACGACCCACTCCGCGTGCGCGGCGGCGGTGCCGTTCGCGGCGATGAGCATCCCGTCGGGCTGGAAATGTGTCCCGAGCGCGCCCATCGCGAGCGACTGGATCCAGAAGTTCAGGATCGGCTTCGACCAGAACCAGCCGTCCTGCGCCCACCAGAGCGAGACCCAGTCGTCGCGGGCGAGGATCTCGCGCGCGACCTCGCCGTAGTGGGTCTCCCAAGGATCCCAGAGGCTGAACACGCCGAGGAGCGGGAAGTAGAGGAGGGCGCCGACGACGATGACCCAGAAGCCATGCCGCGAGAGGAGTGGCCGCTCTTCGCCGGTCTCGTCGTGCTTGAACGGGCCGAGCTCGACGCCGAGGCGGAACACGAAGACGACGGCGCCGAGGAACGACGCGGGGACGAGCACCGCCGCGCCGATCGGCGGCAGCAGCGCGGCCTGCGCCATCCAGAGGCAGACCCCGAACATCACGCTCAGGCCGAGGAACGCGGCGAGCGGCGGCGCGAGGCGCTCGAGCGTCGTGCGCGTCGCGACGTGCTCGTCGGCGTCGTCGAACGAGCCGTGGAGGTCCATCACGCCGAAGGCGGCGACGCAGAGGAAGAGGAAGCCGACCGGGATCGACCAGATGTTCTGGCCGTTCTTCGCCATCAAGAGGAAGAGCGGGACGCCGCCCGCGAAGAGCGCGATGAGCCCGCGCTTCCACCGCGGCGGGTTGCCGGCGGGGAGGAGCGCGTCCTTCGGCTCCTCGTCGTCTTTCTCTTCCTCGTCCTTCTTCGGCTCCGGGTCCGGGTCCGGTTCGCTTTCGTCTTTCTTCTCGGGCGCTTCGGCGTCCGCCTGGGCGGTGCCGTTCGTCGACGGCGTCTCGACCTTCTTCGTCTCGGCGTCGTCCGGCGGAGGGGCCTCCTCCTCGGTGCGCGTCTCGTCGTCGGTCGGCTTCGTCTCGCTCATAGGCTCTCGGAAAGAAAGAAGGTCGAGGCCAGGCTCGCCCGGCCCGCTGCTTTACCAACTTCTCCGCCGCGCGACCAGAGCGCGACCGCGACCCGGTCGCCTCGGGAGCAGCCACTATAGTGGTTGGTTATGTTTGGATGGGGCTTCCGAGCGACCATTATAGTGGTTGATATCTTTGTGGTCTGGTCAAGAATGAGCCATTATAGTGGTTGGTCCGATGCCGGAGTGCACGCTCGAGGTACATCATGGGGGGCGATGGCATGTGGCCGCGGGGTTGCGGTGCGACGACGAAGCGGCTGGCGTCCGGTCGCCCACCCGCATGAGCTACGAGCTCGAGTACCTCGAGCTGCTCGGGTTCGAGGTGACGACCGACGCGCGCGCCGTGTCGTCGCGCTTCCCGACGACGTTCGAGGAGTACGTCGAGCCGACCTGGCCGGCCTTCCTCCTCGACCTGATCCCATCCGGCCACGCGCGCCGCTTCTGGGAGCGCGAGCTCGGACTCCCGAACACCGAGGGGCCCCAGAAGCGGCCGCCACAGCGGTCGCGAAGCGACCCGAGCGCGAAGCGCGAGGGCCGTGTCTGGGGTGGGGGTGTCGGGGGCGAAGCCCCCGACGTTGAGAACGACTGGTCTGTGCTCGTGCGTGGGGCGGGGAATCCGCCCGGCAATGTCCGCGTCGCTTCGGCCGCGGAGGTCGCACCGCTCGGCGAGCACCCGGGGTTCGAGCGTGGGGAGATCCTCGAGCGACGCGATGCCTTCATCGAGTACGCGCGCTCGCGCGGCGCTTCGGTCGCAGGTGGCAGCGGCGCGGCTGGCGACGCGCCGAAGTTCCTGCTCCGCGAAGACGATCGCGGGCGCTGGCACGCCGACGGCGCCCTCGACGACGCGCGCACGAGAGCCTCGTGGCTCGTGAAGTTCCCGCGCTCGGCGGCGAGCGACGATCGGCTCGTGCTCGAAGCGGAGGCTCCGTATGCGCGCGTCGCGTCGCGGTTCGGCGTTCGCGTCGCGGCGGGGCTGACGTGGGAGCGCGACTGCCTGTTCGTGCCTCGCTTCGATCGGCGGCGCGAAGCCGACGGCTCGCTTGGCCGCCTCGGCCTGGAGAGCCTCTACTCGCTCGCCGGCGTGGCGGCGTTCGGCGCGCCGACGTCGAAGGACGTGTTCGCGCGCGCGCTCGCGAGGTGCGCGACCGATCCGCGCGCCGAGCTCCGCGAGCTCCTGCTGCGCGACGTCCTCGACGTAGCCCTCGGCAACACCGACAACCACGGCCGCAACACGTCGGTGTTGAAGGAGCCGCGCGGGCCGACGAGGCTCTCGCCGCTCTACGACTTCGCGCCGATGATCCTCGACGTGCAAGGGATCGCGCGCGTCTCGCGCTGGGACGCGGAGCGGGAGGGGTATCCGGAGTGGGGCGCGGTCGCCGACTCGCTCGCCGTTCACGGCCTCGAGCCGGCGCCGACGAAGGCGTGGCTCCGCGCGCTCGCGCCGAGGGTCGCCGCGCTCCCCGACATGATGAGGGACGAGGGCGTGCCGGCGCGGGTCATTCACGTCCTCACCGAGCGCGTCGCGCGCGTGGCCCGCTCGCTCGAGGCGACGCGATGAAGGCCGACGCGAAGGCGAAGCGAAACGCGCTGCGGGTGGAGCTCTACGAGCGCGTGGCGCGCGGCGACATCGGCGTCGTCGAGGCGGTGAAGATGATGCGGAAGATCGCGAACCGCACCCAGATCCAATACGCCCGCGACGTCGGCGTGAGCCCGCGCATCCTCATCGAGCTCGAACGCGGCATCGGCAACCCCACGATGAAGACCCTCGCGAAGATCCTCGCGCCCTTCGGCCTCGAGCTCGGCCTCCGCCGCCGCCCGCGCGAGTGAGTCTTTCTCTCGAGAGGTGCTCTGCCCCTCTCGAGCTCTCCCCGCCGGGACCTCTCCGCGCGACGACGCGCTGCGCCGCCCCGGACCCCCGAGAGGGCAATCCTCGGGAGGCCGGTTTCGATTCTTGCTCACGAGGTCACCCGCGTGCGCGGAGCATGTGGATGTGCGGGATGCCGTCTTCGTCGTACGGGGCGCCTGCTGGCACGAAGCCGAAGGAGCCGTAGAAGCGTTCGAGGTAGCGCTGGGCGCCGATGCGGATCGGGACGTCGCCGAAGAGGTCGCGGCAGCGGCGGAGCGACTCCGCCATCAGCTCGCGGCCCGCGCCGGTGCGGCGCACGTCGGGGTGCGTGACGACGCGGCCGATGGAAGGCTCGTCGTACGCGACGCCGGCGGCGAGGAGGCGCGTGTACGCGACGACGCGACCGTTCGCGTCGCGTCCGAGCAGGTGCCACGCCACCTTGTCCTTCTCGCCGTCGGGATCGAGGAACACGCACGTCTGCTCGACCACGAAGACGAGCGATCGGAGCTGGAGCAGATCGTAGAGCGCGTCCGGCGTGAGGTCGGCGAACGCCTTGAGCTCCCAGGCGAGCGGCATCACTCGGTCGCGGCCGCGTCGTCGAGCTCCGCCGCGAGCGCGCGGCTCTCCTCGAGGCGGACGCGCGCGGCGGTGAGCTGCGCCTTCAGCGCGTTCGTCTCGTCGATGACCTCCTTCGGCGCCTTCTCGACGAAGCCCTTGCTCGACATCTTCTTCTCGATCGCGGCGAGGTCCTTGTCGATCCGCTTCACCTCGCGATCGATGCGCGCGAGCTCCTTCGTCTTCGTCACGTGCCCCTTCAGGCCGACGAGGACCTCGATCGGACCGTACGCGCTCGGGACGATGCTCGTCGTCGTCCCGGCCGCGCGCGGACCGCCCGGTTTGTCGATCGAGACCTTGCCCTTCGTGAGCAGCGCGATCGACGAGGCGCGCGACGACAAGAGCGCTTGCGCCGCCGCGTCGTCGACGCGGAGCGCGAGCGGGACCTCGGCGCGCGGGTTGATCTCGTGCTCGGAGCGGACCGTGCGCGCGGCGGAGACGACCTCCTTGAAGAGCGCCATCTCCTTCATCGCGTCGTCGTCGGCGCGGCCGTCCGTTTCGCTCGGATAGGGGCCGAACGCGATCGACGACTTGCGCGAGGCCGGCCGCGGCGTGCGCTGCCACAGCTCCTCGGTGATGAACGGCATCAGCGGATGCATGAGGCGGAGCGACGTTTCGAGGACGTGGGCGAGGACGCCCCGCGTCTCGGCCGCCTCGGCGTCGTCCGCGCGCAGCACCGGCTTCGTGATCTCGAGGTACCAGTCGCAGAAGTCGTTCCAGAAGAAGCGGTACGACTCGTTCGCCGCCTCGTCGATGCGGAACGCGGCGAAGCCCTCGTTGCAGATCTGGATCGTCTTCCCGAGCTGCGCGAGGAGCCAGCGGTTGTACCAGGTCGTCGCGGCGGGCACGCCCTCCGCTGCGGCGTGGCCCTGGAGGCTGCCGAGCGAGAGGCGCGAGGCGTTCCAGATCTTGTTCGCGAAGTGGCGGTAGCCCTCGATCCGCTTCGGCGCGAGCGCGATGCGCTTGTTCGAGGGAGGGAAGGTGGAGAGCGTGAAGCGGAGCGCGTCGGCGCCGAAGGCGGGGAAGCCGCCGCCCATCGCCGCGGTCGACGGGTACGCCTTCTGGAACTTCGTGAGCGCCTCTTTCTCCGGCGCGCCGGGGAGCGCCTTCGACACGACGGCCTTGAAGTCGGCGCCGTAGACGAGGTCGAGCGGATCGATGACGTTGCCCTTCACCTTGCTCATCTTGTCGCCGGTCTCGTCGACGACGAGGCCGTGGAGCAAGATGCGCCGGAACGGCACGTCCTTCATGAAGTAGAGCCCGAACATCATCATCCGGGCGACCCAGAAGAAGAGGATGTCGTAGCCCGTCTCGAGATCGCTCGCGGGATAGAACTTCTTGAGCGCGTTCGTCTCATTCGGCCACCCCAGCGTCGAGAACGGCCAGAGCCCCGACGAGAACCAGGTGTCGAGCACGTCGGGATCGGGCGTCCACTCCGGCCCGAGGTCGGCGGGGCGAGTGCGCGCCACGCGGATCTCGCCGTTCGGCCCGTGCCACGCGGGGATGGCGTGACCCCACCAGAGCTGGCGTGAGATGCACCACTCCTGGATGTTCGAGAGGAAGTGGTCGTACGTCTTCTTCCACTCCTCGGGGATGATCTGCGTGCGCCCGTCGGCGACGGCCTTCATCGCCTCGTTCGCCATGTCGGTCATCTTGCAGAACCACTGCGTCGAGATCATCGGCTCGACCACGCCGCCGGAGCGCTGGCAGCGCGGGATGTTGAGGATGTGGGGTTTGGCTCCCTTCGCGAGGCCCTTCTCGTCGAGCGCCTTCTTCACCGCGGTGCGGGCGCGCTTGCGATCGAGCCCCGCGAACGGCCCCGCGTTCTCGTTCATCGTGCCGTCGAGGTGGAGGATGTTGATCTCCTCGAGCCCGTGGCGCTTGCCCGTCGCGAAGTCGTTGAAGTCGTGCGCGGGGGTGACCTTCACCGCGCCGGTGCCGAACTTCGGATCGACGAGGATCGCGTCGGTGATGACGGGGACCTTCCGATCGACGAACGGATGGATCAGCTTCTTGCCGTGGAGGTGCTTGTAGCGCTCGTCGTCGGGGTGCACCGCGACCGCGGTGTCGCCGAGCATCGTCTCCGGGCGCGTCGTCGCGACGACGAGCTCCTCGTCCGAGCCCTCCACCTTGTACGCGAACTGGAACAGCTCGCCGTTCGCGCCCTCTTCGTTCTCGACCTCGAGGTCGGAGAGCGCGGTCCGGCACTCGGGGCACCAGTTGATGAGGCGCGTCGCGCGGTAGATGAGGCCGTCCTCGTAGAGGCGCACGAACGCCTCCGTCACCGCGACGGAGAGGTCCGGGTCCATCGTGAACTTCGTGCGCTTCCAGTCGGGCGAGGCGCCGAGCACGCGCTGCTGCTTCGTGATCGTCCCGCCGCTCTCGGCCTTCCACTTCCACACGCGCTCGACGAAGGCCTCGCGTCCGAGGTCGTGCCGCGTCTTGCCTTCGCGCGCGAGCTGGCGCTCGACCACGGTCTGCGTCGCGATGCCGGCGTGATCGATGCCCGGGAGCCAGAGCGCGTTCTTGCCGCGCATGCGCTCCCACCGCGTGAGCGCGTCCTCGAGCGTGGTCATGAGCGCGTGCCCCATGTGGAGCGAGCCCGTCACGTTCGGCGGCGGCATCGGGCAGACGTAGGGCGCGCGCGGATCGTTCGGATCGTCCGACGCGTCGAAGACGCCTTCCTTCTCCCAGAACGCGTACCACCGCTCCTCGACCTCTTTCGGCTCGTAAGGCCGCTCGAGATCGTTCGCCGGTGTGGTCGCCCTGTCGTCGCTCATGCCCGCATCGTTAGCACGGCCGGCGAGCGGCGTGACGGCGGGCGACGCGCTCAGGCTTCCTTCGTCAGTCGCGCGATCTCTTCCTTGATGATCGCCTCGGCGAGCTGCGGGACGACCTCCCAGACGACGCGCTCGACGACCTCGCGCGAGAGGGCGAGGACCGCCTCCGCCTGCTGCGGGCTGAGGCCGAGCTCGCCGAGCTTGCCGGCGAGCTGACCGTTCACCGCGGCGCCGACCGCGGTCGCGGCA